>JANPEK010000133.1:0-20365 GCA_031422915.1 Phyllobacteriaceae bacterium
AACAGGCGCTTCACCAAATCCTGCGGCGATTGCAGCATGGCAGCGCAGGCATTTGTGAAGGCGGCTGAGTCAGCCGTGAAGCTGGTTTCACCGGTGATCGAATGGCGCAGGATTGATTGCTTCGAGAACAGCGTGAACAGCTCGCCTGTCAGGAAAGTTGCGAAATGTCCGATGCGGCTGTCTTCGACCTCGACCCATTTTGAATGCGTGCCGGGCATGCAGACAAGCTGGCGGCCCTTTTGCGGACCAAGGCCGAGCAGCTGGGTTTCCTCACCGCGCATGACGTTCGGCTCGCCAGACAGGCGCTGGCAGACGCCCGGCAGTATGCGCACATCGCGGCTGATGCCGGGGATTTGCACGGCTTTGCCGACGATGCTGTCGAGCGGGGCGGGAGCTTCGGCGTAGGGCGCTTCAATCCAGCCCTGACGCGAACCGGCCATGCCACAAATGACGACCGGCACATCAGCGGCAATCGACAAATCGGCAAGGTGGCGGTTGAGGATGGTGTCGAACCCGGCGTCGCGCGCGCCTTCAAGTCCCTCATCCGAACGGCGAGAATCTTCGATGCTGCCGTCACGTGCCAGCACCCAAAGGCGCATGCGGCTTGTGCCCCAATCCACAGCGATGCAGGCGGTTTCGCTCATGCGTCCATGATCCCGATTTTTATCTTTTCTTGCCTGTGACATGACCCTTTGGCAGCGATGCTTGTCAAGCGGCAATGGCCGACGTTTATTCTGGCGGGCAACCAGAAACTTGAATCCGTCAGCACAATGGCCCAGATAGCTGTCATGACTGCATTTCTTTTCGACAACAGCTATGCGCGCGAGCTTGACGGGCTTTGGCTGAAAGCCCTGCCCTCTCATGCATCTGACCCGAAACTGATCCGGTTCAACCATACTTTGGCTGATGAGCTCGGGCTTGATGTGTCTGCGCTCGCCGACACGGAGCTGGCGGCAATTTTCTCAGGCAACCAACTGCCCGAAAATGCCCAACCGTTGGCGATGGCCTATGCCGGGCACCAATTCGGCCATTTCTCGCCGCAGCTTGGCGACGGGCGGGCGATCTTGCTTGGCGAAGTCATGGACCGCAATGGAAAACGCCGTGACATCCAGCTGAAGGGTCCGGGGCGCACGCCTTTTTCACGCAGCGGCGACGGGCGGGCGGCGCTCGGACCGGTGCTGCGCGAGTATATCGTGTCGGAGTTCATGCATGCCGCTGGCATTCCGGCGACACGGGCGTTGGCGGCGGTGCTGACGGGCGATGAGGTTTACCGCGAGACGGCCAAGCCCGGCGGTGTGTTTACACGGGTTGCTTCCAGCCATATCCGCGTCGGAACGTTCCAGTTTTTCGCCTCGCGCGGCGATATGGCTTCGGTCAGGCGGCTGGCGGATTATACGATTGCGCGGCACTATCCGGAATGTGGGCAAGAGAAGCGTCCCTATCTGGCGCTGTTTGAAGCGGTGCTGGAGCGGCAGGCGCAATTGATGGCGAAATGGACAGCCATCGGCTTTGTGCACGGCGTGATGAACACCGACAACATGGCAGTTTCCGGTGAGACGATTGACTTCGGGCCATGCGCCTTCATTGACCATTATGACCCCGACGCGCTGTTCTCTTCGATTGACCAGAACGGGCGTTATGCGTTTTCCAACCAGCCGCTGATCGCGCAATGGAATCTGGCGCGGCTGGCCGAGACGCTGGTACCGCTGATTGATGCGGATCAGGATGCTGCGGTGCGGCTGGTGAGCGAGGTGCTGGAGACGTTTCCGTCGCAGTTTGAGGGCCACCGGATGGCGGCGATGCGGGCCAAGCTTGGGCTAAGAACCGAGCACGATGGCGATGCAATTTTGATCAAGCGGCTCTTGGATTTGCTGCAACTGCAGACTGTTGACTACACGGTGGCGTTCAGGGCGCTCTCGACTGTTCAAGGAGAGGGCGAGTTTCTGGAAATGTTTACCGGCAAGGCGGCTGAGCGCTGGATTGTGGACTGGTGCTCGCGGCTTGCCGAACGCGGCGAGGATGGCGCGACGGCGCAGGCTGCGATGCAAACGGTGAATCCAGCGTATATTCCGCGCAACCACCGCATTGAACAGGCCATCCGCGCGGCTGAGGATCATGGCGACTTCGTGCCCTTCAACGTACTGGTGGATGTGCTTGCAAAGCCGTTCGATGACCAGCCGGAACACGCCGACTTTCAGACGCCACCGCTGATGGACGAGCGGGTCACCAAGACCTTCTGCGGAACTTAAACCGCAGCCGCTCTCGATGCTCCACGGTAGGCATCGTTGAGATAGCCAAGCGTCGCGTCAGCATCGACGGGTCTTCCGAACAGGTAGCCCTGCCCGCCGGTGCAGCCGAACTGAATCAGCCTGTCGGCCTGGCCCTGCTCCTCAATCCCTTCGGCAATGGTCGCGATGCCGAGCCCGTCGCACATGGCGAGGATCGCCTTGATGATGTGCTCGGATGGACGGTCGTTGAGGATGGACGAGACAAAGGCGCGGTCGATCTTCAGCTTGTCGAACTTGAACTCGCGCAAGCGTCCGAGCGAGGACTGGCCGGTGCCGAAATCATCGAGCGAAACGCGCACGCCCGCGCTGCGCAAATCTTCGACAATGGCCTCGGCAGTCGTCGGGTCTGACATGACACCGGTTTCGGTGATCTCGATTTCGAGGCGGCGCGGATCAAAGCCGGTTTTCTTGAGGATGGCGAGAACCGTCTTTCCGGTGTTCGGATCAGAAAGCTGCACGGGCGACAGGTTGAACGACAGGAACATGTGGGCAGGCCAGCCGCCGGCGGCGATTGTCGCCTTGCGCAACAGAAGCTGGGTGAGCGGGACGATGATGCCAGTTTCTTCGGCAATGGGGATGAACACGGCAGGCGAGACAAAGCCGAGATCAGCGTCGGTCCAACGGGCAAGGCATTCAAAGCCGACCGTTTCGCTGGTTTTGAGATCAACGATTGGCTGAAAGTAGGTTTCGACCTCTTCGGCAGAGACCGCGCGGCGCAGCGCCTGCTCGATGCGGGTCAGCCGCTTGGCCGCCTCTTCCATCTCGCGCGAATGGACAAGCGTGCGGCCTGCGCCACGGCGGCGAGCATGGTAGAGCGCGGAATCAGCCTTGTGCAGAATGTCGTGCACCGTCTCCTCGGCGTCTTCAAACAGGGCAATGCCGACCGAGGCCGACAGGCGCGCCGTGCGCTCGCCAAGATCGTAGGGGGCCGCGAGGATTTCGGACAGCATTTCGCCGTGCGATTTGGCGTCTTCGGGCCGGAAGACCATGGGATACAAAACGGCAAACTCATCGCCGGAGTAGCGGGCGACCAGACCATTGCCGTCCACAGCTGCACGCAGCCGCATGCCGACCTGTTGCAAGATGCTGTCGCCGGCCGCGCGGCCATAGAGATCGTTGACCGGTTTGAAGCCGTCAAGCCCGACACGGGCGACAGCGAACGGGACCGGATCATCGGCGCGATCCGCCAACAGCTTTTCGACCTTGTCAAAAAAGCGCCTGCGGTTGGCAAGGCCGGTCTTGGCGTCGGTGGCCGCCGCATCGCTTTCGCGCTGGAATGAGAAATTGTCTTCCATTGACCCCCGCCAGATTTCCGATGGCGGCCTGCAACCGCGCGCAACTTTTCCCACCATGGCACACAAGCCTTGCAGAATGGTTTCAAACTTGTGTGCAAAGCGCAGCTTGCAATCACAAAGGAAGCCAACCATACACATCGGAAACTTTGCTGGAATTGCTTCCATGAGCCTGAAAATCGCGGTCCAGATGGACCATGTCCGCACTGTCAACATTGCCGGCGACACCTCGTTTTCGCTGTCGCTGGAAGCGCAGCGGCGCGGGCATCAGCTGTATCACTACACGCCGGACCGGCTGGCGCTTCTGGGCACGCAAGTGTTTGCACGCATCGAGGAAATGCGGGTGCGCGACGAAAAGGGCAATCATTTTGACCTTGGCGAACCAGTGCGCACCGACATGAGCGAAATGGATGTCGTGCTGCTCCGCCAAGACCCACCGTTTGACATGAATTACATCACCACGACGCACTTGCTGGAGCGCATCCATCCCAAAACTCTGGTCGTCAACGACCCGTTTAATGTGCGCAACTGTCCGGAGAAGATATTCGTCACGGAGTTTCCGGACCTGATGCCCGCGACGCTGATCACCAAGGACGTTGAAGAGATCAAGGCCTTCCGCAAGGAGCACGGCGACATCATATTGAAGCCGCTGTACGGCAATGGCGGAGCGGGGGTATTTCACCTGCGCGAAGACGACCGCAACCTGTCTTCGCTGCTGGAAATGTTTGGCAGCCTGTCGCGCGAGCAGATCATTGCGCAGCAATATCTGCCTGCCGTGCGCGCGGGCGACAAGCGGATCATCCTGATTGACGGCAAGGCGGTGGGCGCAATCAACCGGGTTCCGGCGGCGCACGACGCGCGCTCGAACATGCATGCGGGAGGACAGGCGCAAGCCTCGGAACTGACCAGCCGCGACATGGAAATCTGTGAGCGCATCGGGCCGGAATTGCAGAGGCGCGGATTCATTCTCGTCGGCATCGACGTGATCGGCGACCGGCTGACCGAGATCAACGTGACATCGCCGACCGGCGTGCGCGAAGTCAAACGCTTCGGCGGCGCCGATATCGCGGCGCTGTTCTGGGATTGTGTGGAATCGAAGCGGTAGAGCATTATTTCTTCAGCTGGAACCACATTCAGCGGGTGCTTTTGCGTCAATACCGGCGAAAAGCCCCTTGAAGGCATTTCAATGCGTCCGGCGGGCCTTTCTTTGATCTTGCCACGAAATCCCGCCGCTGCCTGTGGTTCCATCTGAAGTCATAACGCTCTTGGAACGTCTGTTCTCTTTTATCCACTGCTTACAACCAGATTAAAGCGCTGGCGTGCAAATTGTTCTATTTTTGTTCTTGCATCCTGATTTGAAATGTGATTTCCTCGCCTCATACGGGTGAGTATCAGGCTGTTTTCAACCATTTTGGTTGAAGTGCGGGGAGCAGGCACATGGTTGCGCGGGTGAGTACGGTTGCATTTCAGGGTATCGAGGCGGTGCCGGTTGATGTGCAGGTGATGATCGCGCCGGGCAAGACCAACATTCATATTGTCGGGCTGGGGGACAAGGCGGTGGCCGAGAGCCGCGAGCGTGTGCAGGCGGCGCTGCATGCCTCGGGGCTCTCGATGCCGGCCAAGAAGGTGACGGTCAATCTGGCACCGGCGGATTTGCCGAAAGAAGGCAGCCACTATGATCTGGCAATCGCGCTCGGGCTGATGGCGGCACTCGGAGCGATACCAGGGGATGCGCTGAGCCCCTATGTGGTGATTGGCGAACTGTCACTGGACGGGATGATTGCCGCCGTTGCCGGCTGTCTGCCGGCAGCCATCGGCGCGAATGCGATGGGCAAGGGGCTGATCTGTCCGCACGCCTGCGGGCCGGAGGCGGCGTGGGCTGGCGAAAATATCGACATACTGGCACCGCGCAGCCTGATTGCGATGGCCAACCACTTTCGTGGCACGCAGACGCTGACGAGGCCGACGCCTGCGCTCAAAGCGCCTAACGCGATGATGCCGGACCTTGCCGAGATCAAGGGTCAGGAAACGGCCAAACGGGCGCTCGAAGTGGCGGCGGCTGGCGGGCACAATCTGTTGATGGTCGGACCGCCGGGGTCCGGCAAGTCGATGCTGGCGGCGCGGCTGCCCTCGATCCTGCCGCCGCTAATCCCGCGCGAACTCCTCGAAGTGTCGATGATCGCCTCGATTGGCGGCGAACTTGCGGACGGGCAATTGTCTGACCGCCGGCCATTCCGCGCGCCGCACCATTCGGCGTCGATGGCGGCAATGGTCGGCGGCGGTGTGCGGGCGCGGCCGGGCGAAGTGTCGCTGGCGCACCATGGCGTGCTTTTTCTCGACGAATTTCCGGAGTTTCACCCGCAAGTTCTGGATTCGCTGCGCCAGCCGCTGGAAACCGGCGACTGCATGATCGCACGGGCTAACCACCGCGTGACCTATCCGTCGCGGTTCCAGCTGGTGGCGGCAATGAACCCGTGCCGCTGCGGCATGGCGGGCGAGCCGGGCCACACCTGCGCGCGCGGGCCGCGCTGCCAGACCGACTATCAGGGGCGGATCTCCGGCCCGATGATGGACCGGATCGACTTGCGGGTTGATGTTCCGGCGGTGACATCCGCCGATCTTATCCGGCCGCACAAGCCGGAGAGCAGCGCGACAGTTGCCGCGCGGGTGGCAGCGGCGCGCGATCTTCAGCGCAGGCGGTTTGAGGCGGCGGGGCTTTTCATGCTAACCTCCAATGCGCAATGCTCACCGTCGATGATTGAGGCGATTGCCGAGCCGGATGCGGCTGGATTGAAACTCTTGGGTGATGCCAGCGAGCATTTGAAACTGTCCGCGCGCGCCTATCACCGCATTCTGAAAGTCGCGCGCACGCTGGCGGATTTGGACGGCGAGGAGCGGGTCGGGCGCATTCATCTGGCGGAGGCGATTTCGTACCGGGTGCCGTCAGACCGGCTGCTGGCGGCGGCTTGAGTGGGGATTGCGGAATTGCCCGTGATCTACGACGCCCTGGCCTGAACTGAGGAAATCAGCGCCAAGCATAAAATCAGCCAAAGCGCCTTGATCCATTTGAGGCTGATGCTGAAATTATATCCGGTTGCTGCGAGTTTGAGGCGGAAGAGAAAATGATCCTGCAATCATTTTCCCGCCGAACGGTTGGCGGCGTCGCCTTGGCTTTGGGCGAGATCGTTGCAGTTCATGCGGTGCTCGTTTTTGATTTGACCGATGACTGGCTCGACGGCGGCGCGCCGTTTCAGCTGGCGTTTGATCTCGACTGTGACGCCGCGCTTCAGGCCGGTGGTGAAGATGTGCCTGTGGTGAAGACATGGAATTTGCGGGCGGGCGGGGCATTGTGGCCCTTGCTGCCTGCGTCGGCCAGGACGCGGCTGATGCCGGCACCGGTCAGGGCCTCGATGTCCGGCAGCACGGTTTCGAGCGTGTGGCGATCATTTGGCCGTCCGGGCAGCGTGTTGGCGTGGATGGCGAACTGGCCGCCCTTTGAGCGGTTGAGCGTGGTGGCGGTGGAGGCGTTGACGCCGAACTCGTAAGGCTTGTGCGACTTGCCTTTGCCAATGCATTCGACCTCCGGCGCGTGCAGCGCGTGGATATACTTGCCGCCATCGCGCGGCCTCTGGGTCAGAACCCGGTTGGCCTTGTAAAGCTCGGCGGCGAACCGGTTTTGCAGGACGCTGTCACCCGTGATCTTGCGGGTAATGTCGCGGATTGTGCAGCCGAAATAGGTTCTGAGGCTCCTCAGCTTGGCTTTGGCGCGTTTGAACTGTTTGGCCCCTCTTTATGAAGAAATGGGGCATAGCGCTGCTGTTTGATCATGGCGAGCTTGCCCACCCGCACATAGGACTGGCGCAGTTCGATGCCGTGCTTATGCGCCAGTTTCACCAGCCGTTCCCGCGCCCGCTGCATGAGCTTGGCGTCGGTCGGGAAGGCGGCGTTCTTGTCCTGCACCGTGGCATCGACGATGATCTGCGTGAAGTCGGCAGGCCTGGCCGCGCCGAGCCGCACCGCGACGAACGGGCTCTCCTGCAGCAGAGCCTCCAGCTTCTCATCGCCCATCCGCTGGCGCCACCTGGTCATCGACGAGCGGTCAAACGGCAGCTCGCGCTGAAAGAACGCCTCGCCGCAGAAATATTGATAGTACGGGTTCTCGACCCAGTGGGCGCACAGAACCTCGTCGGACAGGTTCTCGGTGTACTTCAGGATCTGCAGCCCGGCCATCAGCCGTGTTGGCAGCACCGGATGGCTGGGCGTATCGCAGTAGCATTCGCCAAAGCGCTGCGCCAAATGAGACCAGTCGATCTTGCGCGCCAGAACAGCCTTCTCATGGTCCATGCTTTTCATGGCTCATACTTTTCATGGCTCATACTTTTCATGGCCCATGTCGATGATCTGATCAAGCCGCGCCCGGAACATGTCGCGCTGACCTTCATCCAATGCTTCACGAGGCTTCATCTCACACTCCAAATCACTGTTGGGACGCGTGAATCACAGGAAAACCGCCGTGGCAATCTGCAAGAAAAGCGCAGGTCGCATGTAGATTACTTGCAAACAGAAAACCGCAAATTCACCAGAAAACGTCGCTCAATCAGAGGCTTGGCGGATGTTCACGGACGACTACACAAGTTATACGATGCCAAAATGCATGAATGTTCCGATTTCCAAGTGTCAACTCCGGCTTGGAACTAGTCAAACCGCAAACCTGTAGCGCCCGGTAATCTGAAACGCCGTCAGCATATTCTCCATGCGCGCGCCGCCGCCTATGTTGTGAATAACCAGCGGCCTCGAACCGTCGCCGGTCATCTGATCCGCCACCAACGCTATATGTGGCAGATTGCCCGGCAACATCACTGTGACGATGTCGCCCGGTCGATAATCGATCGGGTCGGATGGAATTGGCTTGGCCGCACCCTTACGCTTGAAGAAGGTTTGCAGGTTGGGAACGCGCCGGTGGTCAATGTTGGTGTCAGGGCGCTTCAAGCCCCACGTTTTTGGATAGTCGCCGAATGCTGCTTTCATGTCGGCGTTGACGAGCTTCTGCAGATCAACACCCATTCCATCTCGATAAGCGCGGATGATGACGTCAGTGCACACGCCAACCTCGCGCGGTACATCGCCGCCGGGGAACGCGATTTTGCGATAGGCAGGATCGTAGGAAACGGTGACGCCAATCTGCGCCTTTGCGGCATCAACGAGTTTTTGCGCCCACGGCTCAACTGCAGCGCGCGCGGCGCGCGGCAGGACAAGTGTCAGGGAAAATCCGAGAATAGCGCGACGAGTGACCATGCACCAGAATGCCGGGCGCATTGTGACAAAATTCCGGTGGGAAATCAGCCTGTTTTGCGGCGCAGACGGACAATCACATCAACGTGGGTGATCTCATAGCCATCCGGCGCAACCGGGAGGCCGCCGACTGAAATTTGGCCTTCCGGAATGTCGATAACGACGTTGTCGCCCTCGACAAGAAAATGATGGTGGTTGGAAACGTTCGTATCGAAAAAGGTCTTGGTGCCGTCCATCGATAGCGGGCGCAACAAGCCAGCCTGCGTAAACTGGTGCAGATTGTTGTAAACCGTGGCCAACGACACAGGAACAGATGCCTGCAAGGCTTCAAAATGCAAGTCTTCTGCAGTGAAGTGTCGGTCGCCGTGGCGGAAAATCATGTTCGCCAAGTCGCAGCGTTGCCGCGTCGGACGCAGTCCAACCTTGCGCAGACGGTCTTCAATCGACAATGGCATTCCGGCAAACACGGATGGATGACCTTTCATCGGCAGCCAGGACAATTCGATGTCCTCTACATTACTCTATATACGGCACACGAAATCAGCGCAACACAGCGGAAAGCGTTTTGTTGACGCCAATTGTCAGGTTTGTGAGTGGAGTTTCGTCGAGTGGTGGACGTGAAAGCCCAACGCTGCTGTTTCCCAAGCTGTTTTCCTATGTTAGTGACGGGCGAGATTTGCCTTAGGGGCAACGACAACACAAGGTTTGAATATGGCTGAACAGAAATCCAGCTACGAATACGAGGAACTGCTTTCCTGTGCACGCGGCGAGATGTTCGGGCCAGGCAACGCGCAATTGCCCTCGCCGCCGATGTTGATGTTTGACCGGATCACCGCGATTTCCGAAACCGGCGGCGCACATGACAAGGGATACATCCGGGCCGAATTCGACATCAAGCCAGACCTTTGGTTCTTTCCATGCCATTTCATTGGCAATCCGATCATGCCGGGCTGTCTCGGTCTAGACGCAATGTGGCAATTGACCGGCTTTTATCTTGGCTGGCTGGGCGAGCCCGGATACGGCATGGCGCTTTCGACCGGGGAAGTGAAATTCAAGGGTATGGTTACGCCGAAGACGAAAGTCGTCGAATACGGTATCGACTTCAAGCGCGTCATGCGCGGCCGTCTTGTGCTCGGCATTGCCGATGGCTGGGTGAAAGCTGACGGCGAACAGATCTACACGGCGAGCGATCTCAAGGTCGGACTTTCAAAAGTCAGCTCTGCAGCCGTATGAATGACTGGCACAAAATGGCTGAAAACATGACCAGAATCACAGGGAACTTCAGATGAGACGGGTTGTCGTGACAGGCATGGGGATCGTGTCTTCCATCGGAAACAACACGCAGGAAGTGCTTGCCTCTTTGCGTGAGGCCAAATCCGGCATCACGACGGCTGAAGATCACGTCAGGCTCGGGTTCCGCTGTCAGGTACAAGGCGCGCCGCTGCTTGATCCGGAGACTATGGTCGACCGGCGTGCGATGCGCTTCCATGGCCGCGGCACGGCATGGAACCATGTGGCGATGGATCAGGCCATCCTTGATGCAGGGCTGGAAGAGGGCGAAGTCTCCAACGAGCGTACCGGCATCATCATGGGTTCTGGCGGTCCTTCAACGCGCACGATCGTCGAGTCCGCCGACATCACCCGCGAAAAGGGCCCCAAGCGGGTCGGGCCGTTCGCTGTCCCCAAAGCGATGTCTTCGACCGCGTCGGCAACACTTGCCACCAATTTCAAGATCAAGGGCGTGAACTACTCAATTTCATCCGCCTGCGCGACATCCAATCACTGCATCGGCAATGCCTATGAGTTGATCCAGTGGGGCAAGCAGGACCGCGTGTTTGCCGGTGGTTGCGAGGATCTCGACTGGACGTTGTCCGTGCTCTTTGATGCGATGGGTGCGATGTCATCCAACTTCAACGACACGCCGGCAGTTGCATCAAGAGCCTATGACAAGAACCGCGACGGCTTTGTGATTGCCGGCGGTGCGGGCGTGCTTGTGCTTGAAGAGCTTGAAATGGCCAAGGCGCGCGGCGCGAAGATTTACGGAGAAGTGACCGGCTATGGCGCGACATCTGATGGCTATGACATGGTTGCCCCGTCAGGCGAGGGTGCGGCTCGCTGCATGCGCCAGGCGATGGCGACGGTCAAGGGAACTGTCGGCTATATCAACCCGCATGCGACTTCGACCCCGGTCGGCGACCGGCAGGAAATTGCTGCCATACGCGAAGTGTTCGGATCCAATGTGCCACCGATTGCGGCGACCAAATCGCTTACCGGTCATTCGCTTGGTGCCACCGGCGTTCAGGAGGCAATTTACTCATTGCTGATGATGAACAACGGCTTCATCTGCGAAAGTGCGCACATCGACGAGATTGATCCTGAGTTTGCTGATTTGCCTATCGTGCGCAAACGGATGGACGATATGAAACTTGACACGGTGCTGTCCAATTCCTTCGGGTTTGGCGGTACCAATGCGACGCTGGTTTTTCAGCGCCTTGATCGCTGAGGAATAACAATATGACTGGTATCATGGCTGGCAAGCGCGGCCTCATTATGGGTGTCGCCAATGGCCACTCGATCGCGTGGGGGATTGCAAGGGAACTGGCCAAGGAAGGCGCCGAGCTTGCGTTTACCTATCAAGGCGAGGCGTTTGGAAAGCGTGTCGGCCCGCTTGCGGCGGAAGCAGGGTCTGACTTTCTGCTGGACTGCGACGTTGAGGACATCGTCTCCGTTGACGCCGCCTTTGACGCCATTGAGAAGCGCTGGGGACGACTGGACTTTGTCGTCCATGCCATCGGCTTTTCGGACAAGAACGAGTTGAAGGGTCGCTATGTCGATTCGACCACCCGCGAGAATTTCACGAGGACGATGGTTATCTCGGCCTATTCCTTCACCGAAGTGGCGCAGCGCGCGGGCAAGCTGATGCCAGCGGGCGGCTCCATGCTGACACTGACTTACGGCGGGTCAGTGCGCGTGATGCCGAACTACAATGTCATGGGCGTCGCCAAAGCTGCTCTGGAAGCGTCTGTTCGTTATCTCGCCGCTGATTTTGGCCCCGATGGCATCCGGGTGAACGCGATTTCAGCAGGCCCGGTTCGAACTCTTGCCGGAGCAGGTATTTCCGATGCGAGGGCCATGCTCAACTATCAAGCCCGCAACGCGCCACTTCGGCGCACAGTGTCGATTGATGATGTCGGCAAGTCGGCGCTTTACCTGTTGTCTGATCTCTCCAGCGGGGTGACCGGCGACATTCATTATGTCGATTCCGGCTACTCCAACATGTCGATGCCAACACTTGACGAGTTGAAGCGCCTCGACAGCTAACGCTTTGCTAACCACAAACTGTAATTCGGCATTAAATGGCTCGCGTTCCCCGGCGGTGTCAGGACTGGTTAATGGTTTGTCGGCATGGTTCCCGGACGAGATTTATGGACGGGGAATCCATGTATTCGGGACTGACAAACAAGCAGCGGGTATTGAGCATTGCAGCGAGCGCTTTTGGCGGAGGCATGCTTGGCCTTTGGGCGCTGAAGTTTGCAACATCTGTTGCGGCCGTCGATCAACTGCCGGTATCCACGACTGCCGGAATAATCGCCGGGCTTTCAGCGCTGGCAGCAAGCGGAGCTGCGCTCGCGTTTTTTTCCGGAATTGATGAAAATGTCGAACGCTCGCAGAAGTCTGCGATGATTGATCCGCTTACCGAGCTTTTTTCAAAGTCCGGCATCGTTGATCTCGTCGAAAAACAGCTGTCGGCACCGAGCCGCACAGACCGGCGCTCGTTTCTGGTCGATGTTGAAATCGACCGGTTCAAGGACTTCAACGATATTCATGGCTACAACGCCGGCGACGAGCTCATCCGGCAGATCGGCTCTCGGCTTGAGAAGCTGGTTGGCACCATCGGACAGGTCGGCAGGTTTGGCGGCGGCGAGTTCGGACTCATTCTGCAAACAACTGACAACCCCGAAGAGATCGAGGCGGTCTCGGAACATCTGATCGACATGCTGTCCGGCACCTACAAGGTTGATGGCATTGTGGCGGCGATGACGTGCAGTCTCGGCATCGTTGAAATCAAGTCCGGTGCCAGCGTTGCAGATACCGTGCGCGGCGCGCACATGGCGCTCAAGCAGACGCGAATGAGCGGCCGCGGATGCTGGACACTTTACTCCGAAGAAATGAACGTGCGCGAAGAATACCGCCACTGGATAGAAGTGGAAATGCGCAGTGCGCTGAAACGCAACGAGTTCCATCTCTATTATCAGCCGCAGTTCAATATCACCGACGGCACAATCCGCGGCTTTGAAGCACTGATCCGCTGGAAACATCCGACCCGCGGCTATATTCCGCCGCTCGACTTCATCAAGATTGCCGAAGAAACCGGCTACATCAACGTGCTTGGCCGCTGGGCAATCATGCAGGCCTGCCGCGATGCGCTCGAATTTCCGAACGACGTGCCGATTGCCGTCAACATTTCGCCAATGCAGTTCCTGAACGGTGACATCATCAAGATTGTCAAGGACTCGCTCGCCAAGACCGGGCTTCCGCCGCACCGGTTGGAACTGGAAGTGACGGAATCAACGCTTATCGAAGATCGGTCGCGCGCTGCGGAAGTGTTTGACAAGCTTGCGCAATTGGGCGTGCAGATTGCCATTGACGACTTTGGCACCGGCTATTCCAACTTGGGCTATCTGGCTGACTTGCCATTCAAGAAACTGAAGATCGACAAGACGTTCATCGACAGGATTGAGCGTGATATGCATATGGCGCAGATTGTTTCGGCGATCATCGCGCTGGCCCGGGCACTTGGTGCCACTGCTGTCGCCGAGGGTGTTGAATCGCACAATCAGGAAGTGTTGCTGAGAGCCGCCGGCTGCACCGTCATTCAAGGCTTCCTGTTTGGCAAGCCGCAGCCAAAACACTTGGCCGTCAAAACCGCCAATCTTGAGTTTCCTGAGCGGGATGCATCCGCCAGCGCGCACGGCAGCTTTGCGCGGGTTGCTTAAAAGGCGAACTTTCTCAAATCGCATCAGTTAAGACATCTTCGCTAGGATCGATCCCTTAGGAGCATGTCTCATGGTGGTGCGATTGACCAGCGAACGAAGCAACCTGTTCAAAGCGGCGACGGTATTGTCGTCCGCTTTTGGCGGCGGCTTGCTTGGTGTCTGGGCTTTTGCGATGGGTCACGCGGCCAATACGCCCGGTGCTTTGGCTGGCAACATCGCCATTGGCGGCCTGTCAGCGCTTGCCGCGTCCGGCTGTGCGCTGGCGTTTTTTCAGGGCATTGATGCCCATGCTTCCGCCATGCGTACTGCTTCGGCCACGGACTCCCTGACTGGCATCGCGTCGCGGCGTCAATTTCTGACTGATCTCGACAAGACCGCCATCGAGCGCAAGGGCAAGACCACCTATTTTGTCGACATTGAAATTGACCGATTCAAGCAGCTCAACGAAGCGATGGGTTTCCGCACCGGTGACCATCTGATCAAGGATTGCGCAACGCGCATCAAGGAGGCACTGCCTGAAAACACACTGTTCGGCAGGCTCGGCGCGTGCGAATTTGGTGTGGTGATCCATGATGAAAGCGCGCTTCCAGCGCTTGAAATCATGCTTGATTCGCTCATTGCGAAAGTATGTGAGCCTTACATGATCGAGGACCGGCGCGTGATTGTGTCGGTGTCGGCGGGTGTTGTTGAGTTTGGCATGGAGCATCTGGAACAAGCCATTGTGCTCAAGCGCTCCAACCTTGCGCTGCACCGGTCGCGCGTCCGCGGGCGCAAACAATGGACACTATTCGAGCCGGAACTTGGCCGTGTTGCCGACCATCGCCGCTGGCTGGAAGCTGAAATGCAGTCTGCTCTCGACCGCAAGGATTTTGAACTGCACTACCAGCCGCAACTTGACCTGAGATCCGGACTGATTGTCGGCTATGAAGCGCTGGTGCGCTGGCGGCATCCCGTCAAAGGGTTGATTGCGCCTGCGGAATTCATTCCGGTGGCGGAGGAGACGGGACTTATCGCGCCGCTTGGCGATTGGGTGCTGCGTCAGGCTTGTGCAGATGCACTGCATCTGCCCGTTGAAACGTTTGTTGCGGTCAACCTCTCGCCAGCGCAATTCCTTTTGTCGGACATGGTTGCGACTGTTCGTCAGGCGCTTTCCGACACAGGCTTGCCGCCCAAGCGGCTGGAGCTTGAAATCACTGAGAGCCTGCTGATGGAAGATCGTGAAAAGACCGCGCTCATCCTTGGCGAGCTTGCCCGCATGGGCGTGTCTGTTGCGGTAGATGATTTTGGCACCGGCTATTCGAACCTCACCTATCTTGCCGACCTGCCCTTCCAGAAACTCAAGATCGACCGGTCCTTTGTCAACCGGCTTGAAAAAGAGGGCAACACCGGCGCGATTATCTCGACCATCGTCGGCCTGTCGCGGGCGCTTGGCGTTCACACAACTGCCGAAGGTGTCGAGAACGCCAATCAGGCAAGCATGCTGAAAGCTGCGGGCTGTGATGTTGGGCAAGGCTATTACTATGGACGCCCTGTTCCGATCTCGTCGCGGGCAATCAACGAAGAACGCGTGGCTGCAAACCGGGCCGCGTGAGGTCAGCGCCGCGCACGTTTCACGCCCAGGATCACGCCGCCGATGACGCCAGCGATGATGCCAGCAAAAATCCACCCCGCGACAACGAAGCCGGACTCCCCTTCAAATCCGGATGTGGCGGCCAATTCGGTGTAGGCGAGGCCTCCAAGCAAGCCAAGCCCGCCCCCGGCGATACCGCCAAGAAGCAGGCCAGCAAGGCCCAATGCAATGATACGACAAGTTGACACAGAGTGAGAATGACGACGCTCCTGTCATCCGTCAACCCGCAGCAAACGCCCGTTTGGGCAGCCCCAATGCCTTCAAGAGAAGCGGGCTTTCACTCTTCCACGCCGACGATGAACAGCACAGTGTAATCCTGCTTGGCACAGTTCTCGACCGGCGGCATCAAGGCACCGGGCTGAACGGGAAAACTGCTTTGCTGCACGGCAGCCGGAGAACAGGTCTTGTCATCGGCCACAGGCATGTAGCGCGCCGACCGGCAGCGTAAGTGGGTGACATCAAACACTGTCGCGCCATCCGCCAGCTCCCAGCGCTGCGAGCCATCGGCCTCCTTTGGGAACACCGTCAGAACGGTTTTTACATCGCGGTTGCCGGTGACCAGATATCTGCCCGCAGGAACTGGAAACTCCGGCGCTTCCATTATGCGCCCGTTCTCTTCGAGCCACCAATCAGCACTGTCAAATGTCCACTGCGCCGGAGCAACGCCGTTGTTCGCCGCCAAATTGGCGTAGTCTCCAACCGGCACCCCGCGCGGGCCCGGATCAATGCGCCAGAGACCCCAGGATTGGGCATTGTTGCCGCTGCCCGCGCCAGGCTCGGCAAGGGCGGCCAGATATTGCGTGGGTATGGATTTGAAGCCGGCCTCGGAAAGTGCGGGGGATTGGGCGGCCAACAGCATGAACACCGCCGCAGCGGCTCCACCGAACAGGGATTTGGTTGAGCGCGAGGATTTCATTTGGGGTGCTCCATAGTCCGTTCATACCATACTTATGGGGATGGATTTGGAAAACAAGCGGTGGCCGCCATCGCCTATTTCGTTGCCCAAAGCACCTTGTAATAGGCATTGCGCGCAATCTCTCCAGACTTGTAGAATCCGGCCTCCAGCGTCGCCTCGTACGGCAGATTGCGGTTGGCGACGAGGTATAGCTTCCCGCCCTTGTGCAGGGCGTTGTGGGCGTTGCGGATGATGGCAGTGCCGATGGCCGGATCGGCAGCGCGGCCTTGGTGGAAGGGCGGGTTCATGATGATGGTGTCATAATCGCCGGAGGCTTTCTCGGCGATGAGGTCCTGCCAGTGGAAAGTTGTTGCCATGTCGGGCGCGAGACGAGCCATGTTGAGTTTGGCGGCGTCGAGCGAGGCATGGTCGGCTTCGTACAGCGCGATGGATTTGACGGCTGGACAGGCAAGCGCAGTCTCGGCTGACAGGTAACCCCAACCGGCACAGAAATCGGCAACGCGGCCTTTCACGTCACGCGGCAGTTGCTCCATCAGGAACGCTGAGCCCGGGTCGATATGGTCGGATGAAAACATGCCGGGGGCTGTTTCATAGCGGTCATCAACCCGTTCATGACTGGCGTTGTTGAAGCGGGCGTTGCCTGTATTCTGAAACCAGTATGCCTTGGCGTGATGCTTGGACAGACTGCCGATGAGTTCAAATTGGCTGCTGACTTCTTTTGCGGCAGTGGCAACACCGTCGTTTTTGGAACCGGCAAAGACAATCGTTCCACCCGCTTTCACGCGCTTCAGCGCATCGTTGAAAAAGGCCAGTGTCTGGCCACGATGACGGGGCACGAGGATCAGCGCGCCGTCGAATGTGTCGTCGGGCATGGTGGGCATCACGGTATAACCAGCGCTCTTCAAGGCGTTGAAGTTCGGGCGCATGCCTTGAACGGCGGTGACTTTCGATTTGGCGAGATCGCTTTCTTGCGGCGGCAGGGATGCGTTGAGGAAAAGCCAGCGCGCAGCCTCGCCACCGGTCCCAACAGCGCCGGTCGCGAAAGGCAGAAACAGGGTCTTGATCGCGCCGTCGTCCATGGGGGAACCGCTCTAAATCTGGAACCTCGGCGCTGCCCCTCATCCGGCGCTTTGCGCCACCTTCTCCCCGCAAGCGGCGGGGAGAAGTAAAGTGCAGCTATTTACTCGCCCGCGTCATCGCTCTTTTCGCGCGCGAGTTCCTTGCCGGTGGTCTGATCGACAACCTTCATCGACAGGCGGACCTTGCCCCGCTCATCAAAGCCCATTAGCTTGACCCAGACCTTCTGGCCGTCCTTGACGACGTCTGTGGTTTTCTGGACGCGGTCCGCAGCGAGCTGCGAGATATGGACGAGGCCATCGCGGGCGCCGAAGAAGTTGACGAATGCGCCGAAGTCAGCGGTCTTGACGACCGTGCCTTCGTAGATCATGCCAACTTCCGGCTCGGCAACAATCGAGTGGATCCACTTCTTGGCGGCTTCGATTTCTTTGGCCGACGAGGAGGAAATCTTGACGGTGCCGTCGTCATCGATGTTGATCTTGGCACCGGTCTTTTCGACGATCTCGCGGATGATTTTGCCGCCGGTGCCGATCACTTCACGGATCTTGTCGGTAGGGATCGACATCTGCTCGATGCGTGGTGCAAATTCGCCGAGTTCCGCACGGCCTTCAGTGATGGCATTGCCCATTTCGCCGAGGATGTGGATGCGTCCGGCCTTGGCCTGCTCCAAAGCGACCTTCATGATCTCTTCGGTGATGCCTTCGATCTTGATGTCCATCTGCAAGGCAGTGATGCCATTGGCGGAACCCGCCACCTTGAAGTCCATGTCGCCGAGGTGATCTTCATCACCGAGGATGTCGGACAAGACGGCGAAACGGTCGCCTTCCTTGATGAGGCCCATGGCAATGCCAGCGACGGGGGATTTCAGCGGAACGCCCGCATCCATCAATGCCAGCGAGGTGCCGCAGACCGTTGCCATCGAGGACGAGCCGTTCGACTCGGTGATCTCGGAGACGGCGCGGATGGTGTAGGGGAACGCATCCTTGCCCGGAAGCATCGGACGCACGGCGCGCCATGCAAGCTTGCCATGGCCGATCTCGCGGCGACCGGGGGAACCCATGCGGCCGGTTTCACCGACGGAATAGGGCGGGAAGTTGTAATGCAGCAGGAAGGTTTCCTTGTACATGCCGGTCAATGAATCGACATACTGCTCGTCTTCGCCGGTGCCGAGCGTTGCAACAACGATAGCCTGTGTCTCGCCGCGGGTGAACAGCGCCGAACCATGCGTGCGCGGCAGAAGTCCGACTTCCGAAACGATCTTGCGAACGGTCGAAAGGTCACGGCCATCGATGCGCGATCCGGTGTCAAGAATGTTCCAGCGCACGACCTTGGCTTGAAGCGACTTGAAGACTGAACCGATCTGCTCAGCATTCCATGCCGGCTTTTCCGCGCCCTCCGGATGCAGCGTTGTGAAGACCTTCTTCTTGGCTGCGTCGACGGCAGCGGAACGGTCCTGCTTGTCGATGATTTTGTACGCAGTGGAAAGTTCGTCGGCTACGAGGCCGGACATGGTGCTTTCCAGTTCCGACAGATCTTCTGGCGTGTAGTCGCGCGCGTCCTTGGCGGCAACTTCCGCCAGCTTGATGATCGCATCGATCACAGGCTGGAATTCGCGATGGCCAAACATGACGGCGCCGAGCATGGTCTCTTCGTCGAGTTCCTGTGCTTCCGATTCCACCATCAAGACCGCATCGCCGGTGCCTGCGACCACGAGGTCGAGCTTGGTTTCCGGCATTTCATCAACATGCGGGTTCAAGACATATTTGCCACCAATGAAGCCGACGCGGGCTGCTCCGACCGGGCCCATGAACGGTACACCCGAAAGCGTCAGCGCGGCGGATGCGCCGATCAGCGAAACGATGTCCGGGTTGTTTTCAAGGTCATGCTGGATGACGGTGCAGACAACCTGCGTGTCGTTTTTGTAGCCGTCAGCAAACAGCGGGCGGATCGGGCGGTCGATCAGGCGCGAAACGAGCGTTTCATTCTCGGAAGGACGGCCTTCACGCTTGAAGTAGCCGCCCGGGATCTTGCCGGCGGCGTAGGTTTTTTCCTGATAGTTGACGGTGAGCGGGAAGAAATCCTGACCAGCCTTCGGCGACTTGGCCGAAACGACGGTGGCGAGAACCACGGTTTCGCCGTAAGTCGCGAGCACTGCGCCGTCAGCCTGACGGGCGATCTTGCCGGGTTCGAGGATGAGCGGACGTCCGCCCCATTGAATTTCAACTCTGTGGGTTTTGAACATGTCTTGTCCTTTGTGGTGCAAAGCCTGAGTGCCAGACCAATGGTCAGCACGCCAAACCCTGCACTCGTGCCGGAAAGGTTCCGGCGTTTCATCGTGGTGGACGGGCCACGGGCAAGACAGCAGGACGTCCGGGAAAAGACCCTTTTCGGGCGGCCTGCAATCCTGCCCCATGGGCAGGTCCGGTTCTTGTTCCGCCGGGTTGGTGGACGGGCGGGGCATCCGGTTTGCGTCCGCATTTTCAAGCGGGCGCAGATATGAAAACCGGCAAGGCTCGAAGCCACGCCGGTTTCAAAAGTCTTCTAGCGGCGAAGGCTCAGCTTCTCGATGATCACCTGATAGCGCGAAACATCCTTGCGCTTGAGGTAATCGAGCAGCGAACGGCGCTGCGAGACAAGTGCCAGAAGGCCACGACGCGAGTGGTTGTCCTTCTTGTGGCCCTTGAAATGTTCGGTCAGATTGGCAATGCGGTGCGAAAGGATAGCAACCTGCACTTCAGGCGATCCGGTGTCGCCAGCGGCTTGACCAAATTCCTTGATGATTTCCTGCTTTTTTTCAGGCGTAATCGACATCGTGATTTCCTTTTGTTTGAGGATAAGGACGCCCAGAGCCGGGATGTCGTCCAGCAAGGGCC
>JANPEK010000134.1:0-2636 GCA_031422915.1 Phyllobacteriaceae bacterium
CGGGTGCGTACGCGTTGGCGGAGATGGTGATCGACTTGTCGTCGGCGAGCTCGGCGATCATGGCGGGCAGCACGGCTCTTGGCTGCTTCTTGGCAGCCTTGACGTGGAACGCCAAAGCCAGCTGGATTTCCTTGCCTTTGATGTTTGGCTTGACGAATGCCATTTTCAAATCCGACGAGAGGGTCGGTCGCAACAATGAAGACGTACGTTGCAGGATGCTGCCGGCGTTGAAGGCTTTAGGCGGGGAGACCTTGGTGACGCCGACAATGCGGCCCCTCTTCTCCGCGCGGTTGATGCGCTCTTCGTCGGGGACGGTGTTTGACTGGCTGCCCTTGGCTGTGAAAGCGACGCTGCCGATGCCCGGCGCGTTGATCCCTGCCCCGTCGATAGCGCCGGTGGTGACGCTTGCATCGAACGGCATTTCGGCCTGCTGGATGGAACCGGCGGCAGAGGGTTTCAGCACCGATTGCCAGCGGTTGGCGCTATCGCCGCCGGAGATGAGGCTGGCCATATCCTGAAAGGCGACGGTGGTGGTGGTGGCGAGGAACAAAAGCCCGGCGATGAAAACAATGTTGGAACGGCCGCTGAAACGGCTTTTTGAACCCTGACGCACTGCCACACTCCACACACAACGCACTTTACCCTTGCCATGGAAAGTGAAGCATTAACCTTGATGGAGGGTTAATCCTTGAAGGAAATCAGCGCTTCGGCTCGTACTTTTTCTTCCGCCCGGCGAACGGGTTCTCGCTCCCGCGCGGCATGATGCGGATCGGGACGCCGTCGAGCTTGAAGGTTTCGCGCAGCGAGTTGGTCAAATAGCGGCTGTAGGATTCCGGCAGCGATTCCGGGCGTGAGCAGGCGAGGACGAAGCCGGGGGGGCGCGTCTTTGCCTGCGTCATGTATTTGATTTTCAGGCGACGGCCTGAGACGGCGGGGGGCGGATGGCGCTCGATGACGCTTTCCAGCCAGCGATTGAGCTTGGCGGTGGAGATACGGCTGTTCCAGATGCGGTGGGTTTCGACGACCGCGTCGAACAGCTTGTCGAGGCCTTGGCCGAGTTCGCCGGAAACAGGAATGGCGCGGATGCCGCGCACTTGTGGGAGCAAGCGCGCCATCTCTTCGTAGAGCACCGACAGGGTTTTTTGACGGTCCTCGATCAAGTCCCACTTGTTGAAGGCGATGACCGGCGCGCGGCCTTCGCGGGCGATCAGGTCGATGATTTGCAGATCCTGCTTCTCGAACGGGATGGTCGCATCGAGGACGATGACAACGACTTCGGCAAAGCGAATTGCCCGCAGCGCATCACCGACCGAAAGCTTCTCCAGCTTTTCCTGCACGCGCGCCTTGCGGCGAAGGCCTGCGGTATCGAACAGCTTGATCTCTCGGCCACGCCATTGCCATTCGACCGAGATGGAATCGCGGGTGATGCCAGCTTCCGGGCCGGTCAAGAGCCGGTCTTCGCCGAGCAGTGTGTTGATGAGCGTTGATTTGCCGGCATTCGGGCGGCCGACGATGGCAACGCGCATCGGCTTGGTTTCGTCGTAGGCCGGGACTTCTTCGGCATCCGGATCGTCGATGTCTTCGCCTTCGGAAGACAATTCGTCGATTTCGGCATAGTCGCCTTCGCCGAATGCACGGTCTTCGCCGAGCGATGCGATGATCGCCTCGCGCAGGTCCGGCATGCCTTGGCCGTGTTCTGCGGAAATCGGGCATGGTTCGCCAAGGCCGAGCTTCCACGAATCGAGGAAGCCGGATTGCGAATCCTTGGCTTCCGATTTGTTGGCAACGAGGATGACCGGCTTGTCGGCGCGGCGCACGAGCTGGGCGAAAGATTTGTCCAGCGGGGTGACGCCATGCTTGGCGTCGACGAGGAAAAGGATGAGATCCGCCTCGACGATGGCCATTTCGGTCTGCGCGCGCATGCGGCCATTGAGCGAGGTTTCCGGCGCTTCTTCGAGGCCTGCCGTGTCGATGACCTTGAAATAGAGATCGTAAAGCTTGGCGTCATGCACGCGCCGGTCGCGGGTGACGCCGGGCAGATCATCGACGAGCGCCAGCTTCTTGCCAACCAGACGGTTGAAAAGCGTGGACTTGCCGACGTTGGGGCGACCGATGATGGCGACGGTGAATCCCATGCGGGGTCTTTAGCCGCCTGTCTTTGCCGGGACTTTGCCGGATGCGGTGATGACCGACAGCATCAGATCGGCGCGGTCAGCGATATTGCGCGGGGCGGCCTTGTCATCGGTGATGGATTGGAAGAATCCTTGCGCTGCCGCAAACTTGTCGGACTTCCATGCCGAAAGGCCGAGCGCTTCGCGGGCGGAATGGCGCATGGCGTTGCCTTCAGCGGTGAGCGCTTCGGCGCGTTTGGCGACGTCTTCGTAAGTGCCGGTATCGACCAGCATCAGTGCGGCGCGCAGTGTCGCCATGTCGCGGATCGACTGGTCCACTGAGGTGTCGGCGGCAACGGCGTCGAAGGCAGCGACTGCGCCCTTGGCATCGCCTTTGGACGCCATGACCGTAGCGGCGCGCATGCGGGCGAGCACGGGGTATGAGCCGTAACCGGAGTTTTCAAGCTCCTGCAGCGATATCAGCGCTTCGTCGGGCTTCTTGTCATTGGCTTGCGTCAACGCGGC
>JANPEK010000135.1:0-134254 GCA_031422915.1 Phyllobacteriaceae bacterium
CGCAAAGCTATCGTTCGTTGATTCCACTGCGAACGTCCACATTCTCACTTCGAAATTTGCAGCATAGCTTTTGTCGACACACACCTACCTTACATAATTCCCCACGCCCGAAACCGCCCCCTGCCCGTCATCTCGCGCAGACCCAGTTCGCCAACCAGATTGAGCGCGCCCTGTTTCGAAACCTTCAACGCCTCTTGGATCATCCCCGACGACACCAGCGGCCGCGAAAGCACCAGATCAATGAGGTCCGGCAGCCGCGAACTGGTTCGCCGCTCGGTAAGTCGTCGCTCCATCTGACCCTTCGCCAGCATCAGCCGGTCATGCTCTTTGAGGCCAAGCTTAGCTGCTTCAAAGACCGCGTCGAGCAAGGCCGCCAGCCGGTCAGCCAGACTGCGGGCGCGCCGGCGCTCACGTGGAATCTGCTTGGCGCCAAGATGCAATGAGGCCAGATGATGGGCCGAAATCCCCTCCTGCCGCAGCAGCGCGGCGACCAGCAAAGGTCCGAGCCAGCCCGCGCGCTGCAGCACATCTATCTCTGACCAGGCTTCGATGAGGATGGCTGCACGCAATACAACGGGAAGCGAACGGGTTTGGACCACAACGTCTAGCCATTCGGCGAGCCGCGCGTCCTCGTCCCACTCGGAGTCATAAACCAAGGACGGACGGTCGGGCCGCACGGCCGTTTCGCGTTCGGGTAAGGCTTCGCTGCCCTCCAGTACCTTGGCGGTGCGCGCCAGCTGGGAATCCATCGCTGCCAGCGCCTTTGTGAGTTCATCCGTCGGAGCAGCGGCTCCCGCCTCTGGTTGGACAATTACAGCCTGCGCAACCTCCCCTCCCCCGGCTGCGCGCGGTGCGGCCGCAGCGTCGCGGCGTGTCAGCCGCCGCAATCCATCCGCGCCAAGCGCCCAGTCTGGCTTGTTCCCGAATATCTGACGCCGAGCGCGTAGAACGGCATGTGCCCGCGTCAGCTCGTGAGTTGGCAAACGGATATCCTTATGCGCGTCGTGCAGGACGAGGTCTTCCAGATGCACCAGCTCGCCTTCCAGCCAGAGGGCGGCGGCTGCATCGGCAAAATGCTGGCGCTCAATCCAGCCGTCGCAAACCGGTGATCGCGCAAGCCGCTCGTCGAGGCGCGCCAAGGCCTCGGTTGCCCGCGCGGCGGGTCCGATCAGCGCCTCCAAAGGCAGATTGCCAATTTCGTAAGCCATTGTTTCAACTGTAACAAATTCGCGATAGTGAAGCTATAATGATATTGAATGGACCCATAGGCTATCAACCGGGAATTACGTTTTCACTATTGATAATAATAACTTATCGATAGTGATAGACCCGGCCCGAGAAATCAGTAGAATCGGGGCAAATCAGCGTCCGCTGAAGGCATTGAAACACAATCCGGAACGAGTTCCATGCGCCAGAAACCAATGAGTAATCTCGGCAACGCCGAGTCTCTTCATACCCGCGCCGGAGAACTCGACGCGCTTGATGCCATCCTGCCGTTCAACCGCCGCGAAAAGCTTGCCCGACTGCTGACGGACGATGATGTCGCAACCCTCAAGCATCTTACCAAGCAAGGCCTTGGCGCCAACACGATGCGAGCTCTGGCTTCGGATCTGGCCTATCTCGAATCTTGGGCCGCTTCTGCCACAGGCCGTCCGCTGCCCTGGCCGGCGCCTGAGGCGATGCTGATCAAGTTTGTAGCCCACCATCTTTGGGACAGGCATCAGCAGGAGATCGATCCGGCGCATGGCATGCCGCAGGATGTTGTCGCAGCACTTTTCAACGCCGGTCAGCTGCGCACAAATGGCCCGCATGCCCCCGCCACCGTGCGACGCCGCCTGTCGTCCTGGTCAACGCTGACGCAATGGCGAGGCCTTGACGGCGCATTCGATGCGCCAGGATTGCGCGCGGCGATCAAACTGGCTGTGCGCGCCTCAGGCCGTCCACGCGGCCGCAAGAGCCAGAACGCGGTGACAGTGGACGTGCTGAGCGCCGTTTTAAAAGCCACCGGCAGTGACAGGACGGTTGATATCCGCGACCGCGCCCTCTTGCTTCTTGCTTTTGCCTCCGGCGGGCGGCGCCGCAGCGAGGTGGCGGCGCTCCGAAGGGAGGATCTCATCGATGAAGAACCCGTTCTCTCTGATCCAGCAGACCCCAACTCCCCGCTCCTGCCCTGCCTCACCATCCGCCTTGGCCGAACAAAAACAGCGGTGGCAGATGAAGACGAGCGCGTCATTCTCATCGGAAAACCTGTGACCGCCCTCAAGAACTGGCTCGAGCGCGCCAATATCTCATCCGGGCCGCTATTCCGCGGCATTGACCGCTGGGGTCATCTTGATCGCAAGGGTCTTGATCCGCAATCGGTCAATCTCATCCTCAAAACCCGGATCAAGGCCGCCGGTCTCGACCCTTCCGCCTATTCGGCGCATGGCCTGCGCTCCGGTTTTTTGACCGAGGCTGCCAATCGCGGCATCTCGCTGCCCGAGGCCATGCAGCAGTCGCGCCACAAATCCACCGCCCAGGCCGCCAGCTATTACAACGACGCGGAGCGCAAACTCGGCAAGGCGGCGCGGCTGATGAGCTAAAAGCGGTCATTCAGCCCTGCCCTCCGCCAACCAGCCGCATATGGCCGCCGTTGGCCCGCAGCTGTGCCAGCAGCATCGGCCAGAGCGAGAATTCGCCGGCCTTGGCCTTGTCGGTCAACACGCGCAGATATCCGCCTGCCGAAGTGATGTGTTCAGCCCGCTGCAGGATGCAGGCAATGACAATTGCCGCCCTCTCCTGTCCCAACACCTCGCAAGCGTCCTGGTAGGCGCTTGGCGACACGCCAAACACCGACCGCGCCGTCACCGCCGCGCTCATCAAATCGCGCCATGTGGCAATTTCGCCCTTGGCGTAGTTCGCAATATCCGGGCAGGCTTTCAGCACCAGGCCGAGCGGGATGGGCTTTTCGGCCGGAATGCCGGATTCCACGCCCAAGTCCGGTGTTTCAGCGATGCCGCCACCCACGCCTGTCTTGCCTCCAGCTGCAGCGTGCTCCACAGGTCCGGTATTGTCCGCATCCGTTTCGCCCTGCTTTGTTCTAAAGCGAGGTTCAAGATCAGATGTGGATTGTGTTTTTGAATTCTGTTTGTGGCACTCATTATGAGACTCATTGGCGCTCATATTTTGAGAATTCAGCTTGTTTTCCAAGAGTTTGGAGATTTCCAGGTGCATGCACTCCAGCCCGTCGGCAGCAAGTTCTAAATCCTCGCTGCCCGCCTGCCGTGGAAGCGCGTCCACAGTGGCGCGGAACAACGTGTGCTTGGCCTGCCAGTCGATGTCAAGGAGTGTCTCGGAGCCCAGCTCGATCAGCTTGTCGACATCGCGGCGCAACAGGCTCAGCCGCTCCTTGAGCATCTTCAGCCGGTAGCGTTCCTCACGCACCTCCTGCGCCAGCGCTTCGATTTCGAAGGCGCGGGCGATCAGCGGAGAAATGTTAAAGCCGAAGGCCTCACGACCGTCGACGCTCTCCCCTGCCCCTCCTCCGACTGCGAACCGCGCCTTGCGCGCAAAGCGCTTGCCGTTGGGACTGTCCTTCCGGAAAATCAGCCCCGCCTGCACCAGCGCGCTCAAATGCCGACGCAGTGTCGCCGGTGCCATTCCATAGGCCCGAAGCGACAATTGTGCATTGGACGGAAACACCACTAGGCCATTCGCCTCAGCGAGCTCCGTCTCTGGATAAAAGGTCAGCAGCGCGTTCAGCACCACCAACGCGCGATCCGATATGCCAAGCCTGTCCCGCGCCTCGCTCACCCCGCGAAGCAGCTTCCATTTGTCGACCGAAAGCTCCGGATCGATCTCGCTCGCATTGGCCTGGGTCGCCAACATGCCAAGCGAAAACGGTCGTCGCCCAAAGGGCGTCGTGAATGCATGTCCCGTCTGCATAGTTCTTGCCTTCGTTAAGGCAAAAGAAATCCGCTCACCAAATCGGCGCCAAAGACTCTTGACAGAGATTCCCGGAAATGCGATTCTTCAGTTGCGACTTAAAGAAAGGGCTTCCGTGACGGTGACGTTTCGGGGCTTTTTTCTTTTGCTGGTTCAGTCTCCAGTTTTTTCTTGAAATTCGACGAAGAGCGCCTCTAGGCGCATTTCGACAAACTCGGCGAATCCTGGCGCGGCGCTCTTGTCAAAAGAAAGAGTGCGGGCCCTTGTTGTTTCTTTGACCCTCACAAACTTTGACCAAGCAGAACGATCACGACTGTACGCCGTGCGAATAGGAGTTTTTGAGAGATTACCTAATCGCTCGGAAGTTTCGAGCGATGAGAGCCGCCTAGAAAGCAGATCAAACTTTTCGTCCGGGCTCGCCTGACAAAAGCTTGGTTGTGCCAAAAGCTTGGTTGCTTCAGCAGCACCGCTGCTATCTCTGAATTTGAGGGAAAGCTCATACCAGCGATCACGACCTATGCCTCTCGCTGAACCGAACAGTTTTATTACGTCTTTCGGGATTAACCTCGTCACAGAATGCATTTTTGAAATCACGGATTTATTCACTGTAAGCGCAGTTTCCACAATGCTCGTTTCGAAGCCCCTTTCCAGCAAACTTGCAGCAAACAATGCCTGTTCAATAAATGAGAGGTCGGCGCGCGCTGAATTCTCTTGGCCTTGTGCGACCACGTGGTCCTCGTCGCTCAATTCTCGCACAACGGCCCGTACTGGCAGCCCCAATAGTCGTGCCGCCCTAACCCTCCGATGCCCGAAGACAACCTGAAAACGCCCGGCAAGATTGGGGTTTGGTCGAACCAAAATCGGTGTATCCTGGCCACGGGATTGAATAGCACTTACGAGTTCCTGAAACCGATCTTCATCAAAGTCGATACGGTCTTGGACGAAAGAGTCGTCAATTGAATCTGGATTTAGATCGACAACTGTTTCGCCTGCCAGCAGTTTTTGCTCGATCTTTTGAGCAGCCTCAACTTTTGTTGCCATTTCATTTGCAGCACGGCTCATCATGCCAAACGCCCCTCCCCCGGAGCGGGGAGGTTTTGACGATGCCAAGTTTTCAGCCTCGGAGTTTACTGCGGTAAAATCATTCTTTTCGTCAAACATACCGGAAAGCAGGCCTTTGCGCGCCATTTCAGCGGCCTCCCAGCTCAAAATCAGGGGAAAAAAACGTCATGACCTCCCCCACGCTTGGTGCACCAATGACGTAATTTCAGAATTTACCGCATTGAGTGATTCCATTGCACGGTCATAAGTCGACCGAGTGAACTGCATACGCTCAACTTCATAAAGCGTCTGTTTGGTAAGTCCGGCATCAGAAATCGCTGTGCTTTTCAGCAATGAATTTTGAAGCACAAAGCTACGAAACATGGTTCGCAGAAACTCCACCATTTGCCCTTGCGGTCCATCACCTGGCTCGTAACGAGTGATCAAATAACGGAACCAATCCAGCTTCATATTGCCTCCACCTCGCCTGATTGGTTCGAGAATCTCACCCAACATCAATAGAAACTGACACATGCTCATCACATCAAGCATTTGCGGATGCACCGTGATCAAAACTGACGTTGCGGATGAAAGTGCCGTCAACGTGAGATAACCGAGTTGCGGAGGGCAATCGAGGACGACAACATCGTAGTTCTTTTCGATCTCACTCAACGACTCATCGAGGCGGGTAAAGAAAACCCTGCCAATTTCGCGAGTTCCCTTCTCAGCCAAAACAAGGGGCGTGTCGTATTCAAAGGCCTGTAGCTCAAGGTTCGCCGGAACAATATCGAGCCCCGGAAAATTCGTAGATTTGATCAACTGAGACAGTTTTTTTCGATACTCATCATAGCGCAATGCCTCATAAAGACTGTCGTCCTTGTCAATCTCAGGCTGGATACCGTGAAGAGCAGAAAGTGACGCTTGGGGATCCAAATCCATAGTCAAGACACGATGGCCAGTAAGGGCAAGGTGCTGCGAAAGATGAGCGGCCGTGGTTGTCTTACCCGATCCGCCCTTAAAATTCACAACAGCAATAATCTGCAAGTGCTCACTGCCCCGCCGATGAGGAACGTATTTCTTAACGTCAGATCGACCGTTTTTATCTAGGTAATGCCTCATTTCGAGCATTTGTTCGGCCGAGTACGAACGACGCCCAGTCGCTGTCATAGCTGGCTCTGGCCCTTTGCCTTCGAGCGATAGATTTTTGAGATGGCCAGCGGTGATACCCAGATAACCAGCCGCTTCTGAAAGCTGAAATGAACGCAAACTCTTTTGGGCGTTTGGTGGAAAATTTTCTAACCGGTGCCGATGCAAGCGCTTAGAAAGCTCATTGCCCTGCCCAAGAATCAGCTCGTCAAAATTTGACAGGGCGTTTCTAAAGGAAGGTGCGATATTCATACTAAATTGTTCCGATATGCGAATTTACGAGGGGAATTCTCTTAAATCGCATTTAGCTCCGATTCTCTCTACCGTGCAAGGAATTTATAGTTAATGAAACGTTAACGAAAGCCCGTCTCTCGCGGTTTACTATGGTAAACTTCTGGGCAGACTGTTTTAATTGCGCATTGCCCAATACGCCCTCAAAGCGCTGCAGCCACTCAGCCTGAACGCAGAGAAGATCAATCGCTCAAAAGAGGCGTCTTTACGAACCCGAGCCGATGACCGCTAAAGACAGTTTTGTGATCGGCGATGTGGTGGGCCAACACGACGGCAAAAGCCAGGTTACTAGCGGACACATAGGAGAGTCAGCATCGCGGCGCTGCAGAGCAGCGCCACTCTGGACTTGCTACGCCATTGAGTTTGCCTACGCAGGGCAGGGGCTTTGCCACTGTCTCTCCCAAGCGTGCGATTGTGGTTCGATCTTAGCAAGAGTGATCGTCACCCGAGCGGGCGCAGACTGCCGGCGAAAGGCTGCGTTTGCGAAGCGAATAGAGCCTGGCCACCAGGCGGCATGCACAAACACCTCAATTCATTTTCGTCCGCCGCTCAAATTCAATTGCCGCTGAGATTGGCTCAAACATCAATTCAGCTCCGCCACCATAATGGTCTGCGCCTTTGGCCAATGCCAATTCAAGCGAGATCATGGCTGCCCGCCGCTGAAACTCAACGACATTTGCGTGGACTTTAATGTTTGGACTTATCGTTCCCATCGCCCGAATGAAAAGACGCCGTATTATCACCACGTGTGGGGACATCACCGCCGCAATTTGCCAGTCTAAGAGTGACAGCTTTCAAGCAACGCATTTGCCGCGCACGAGGACGCGGGGCAGGGGAGAGTAGGCCGTCTGTATATTGAAGTCAGCGCCGTTGCAAAAGTGCCTGTGGCGATGTATTAAACAACCGGCAGTGCCTTTTTAGAAATGTGGGCGGGGCAGGGCAGCCGATCAGCAAACTTTGATCGCTGCGCGGGCTAGGATTCTATTGTGCGTCTGCCGAACCCATCTGGCGCGGCCTCAATCTGCGGGCTCGTCCACTTGCAGAAAACGTCTTGCAATTATCTGAAAACACATGATAATCATATCACCTTCTCTTGGCATTTGAGGCGAATATCTGACATATTCGCCTCATAAAGCATATCTGGCAGGCTCGCGTCTGGCCCAACTTCGACTATGATCGAGCGGAAACCGAACCGCATCTGGCAGCGGCCATTGAGGCGCTGGGGAAGTATCGGGCCTTCTGGTAGGCCTCGACCCCGACGATTTGGAGGAACTGAGGCCTGCCCAGGTGGTGCAGGAAGCGATGTCCTCTTTTGGCATTGATGGCGTGACCCTAGACGCGGCCGAAATTGAGGCCTCCGTCATTGCCTCCCTGAAACAGCGCAACCGCGCCATCGTATCGCGCTGATCGGATTCGATTGTCGAACTCATGCTGGCGGCGCAACGCGCGAAAAAACCGCTGACGGCGGACACACTCAAGGACTGGCACAGACTCCTCTTTTACGGGATCGAAGTCGAAGATCTTGGAACATGGCGCAGATTCGAGATCGACATTGTCCGTTCAGCCGCTGCCGGAAACAAAGATATCCTCTACATGGCGCCGCCGCCTGATCAGATGGACGCCGAGATGGCTGTCTTTCTGAAGTGGCTTGCGCAGGAGCAAAAGCATCCGACACCAATCGTGGCAGCAATCGCGCATCTGTAGTTTGAATCAATCCACCCGTTCTCGGATGGCAATGGGCGTATCGGGCCCGCCATCATCGAACAGGTGTCTGAATAGCCCCGAGTTTCCTAGACACCTTGCGGGTTCATTTTTTGCTGTCTCGCAAACTCTACCGGCGACAGCATCCCGTTTTTAGCGTGTTTGCGTTGCGGATTATAGAACATCTCGATGTAGTCGAAAACATCCGCCCTTGCGTCGTCTCTGGTCTTGTAAATTCTGCGTCTTACACGTTCGCGCTTGAGCAAGTTGAAGAAGCTTTCTGCAACAGCGTTGTCATGACAGTTGCCCCTGCGGCTCATGCTGTGTTCGAGGTTGTGCTGCTTGAGGAATGAGGCCCAGTCAATGCTGTTGAACTGTGAGCCCTGATCCGAGTGAATCAGGACTTTCCCTTTTGGCTTCCTGCGCCATACCGCCATGAGCAGGGCTTGCAGGACAAGATCGGTCGTCTGCCGGCTTTGCATTGACCAGCCCACCACACGCCTCGAGTAGAGATCAATCACCACGGCCAAGTATGCAAAGCCTTCGTTGGTCTTGATATAGGTGATGTCGGTGACCCATACTGTATCAGGCACGGTGACATCGAACTGACGATCCAGTGTGTTGTTGACCGCGAATGATGGCTTGCCACCATAGGTGCCGGAACGACGCCTGTAGCCGATTTGGGCTTTGATCCCCGCCATTCTGGCCAGTCTTGCAACCCGGTTTGGGCAGCAGGTCTCACCTTGGTCTTGAAGATCATCATGCAGTTTGCGGTAGCCGTAGACTTTGCCGCTGTCGTCCCAAGCCCTTTTGAGTAGCCCCGCCTGTCGCTTGTCTTCCAGAGCCCGCTTGCTGAAGGGTTGCTTCAGCCAAGCGTAGAAGCCACTGGGGTGGATGCTGAGCATGTCGCACATGCGACGCACACTAAACTGCTGGTGATGCCCCTTGATGAACGCGTATCTCATTTTGCATCCTTGGCGAAATACGCGTTCGCAAGGGCTCACCTCTTTTTAGTATGTCGCGCTCCTCGGTGACGCGAGCCAATTCTTGCTTCAGACGACGGATTTCCGCCGACTGATCGTCCTTCACAACCGCAAAAGGACGAGCGGCATATCGCTTCATCCAACCGTAAAGCGAATGCGTGCTGACACCCAGGCGCTTCGAAACATCAGCGACAGAGCGCCCCCGCTCCGTAATCTGCTTGATTGCCTCCAGCTTGAAATCTTCAGTGAAGTTGCCTTTGCCCATGGTCATCTCCTTGCCTCATTTTAAAGCGGCAAGGCGTCTACAAATCTAGGGGCTATTCAGTTGGCCAGTCAGGTATCAAGGCTTGCAGCGGTTCGCTCGCACGATCAAACGCGATATCGTCGCAGTTCGAAACGTGATGACGACCATTTGGAGCAACGGCCAAACCGAGGGGCAGATCAACCGGCTCAAGACTCTCAAACGGGCCATGTACGGGCGGGCAATGAATTGCTCCGCGCGCGCATGCTGCCGCTCCCAAACCGCTTTCATCACACACTTTGAGAAAGACCCATTTTATTTGATAAGGTTTCTTGGATTGATACACCTAAACGTCTACGGTTTTGTCCAGAAGAAGATGCACAAGTGCGTGGCCTACGCCCATGCTTTTCCTTCATCTTCTGATACTGTAAAGCGATAAGGAAATTGGTCGAAATTGCAAAAAGGCCCGCTTTGCTCGGCAAGCTATTTCGCGTTACTTGCTGGTAGAGTTTGGAAAGACAGGGCTAGTGTGGTTGCAACCATAGCGAACTCTCGAGCGAGAAGTGTGGCTCTCTGGGGCAGCGCGACCGATACGCAACAACTCGGAATGTCTTCAATCTCGGGAAAAGCCAAACCAGGTCTCGCGTAGAAGCGACTTGCCGCGATCGGTGTTATGCTAATCCCCCGACCTGAGGCGACTGCCTGAAATTCGGACTCGAACGTCGGCGCTTCGTGCACAACGTTGGGTGGCTGCCCCTTTCTGTACGCGCAGGCGAGCCAATAATCCCGCCAAACGCCGACACCCGGTGCGGCAATAATAGGTTCGTCCAGAAGGTCATAGATACTCACGGTCGTTGCGAGTGCAAGGCGATGATTTTCTGGAACGCATGCGACACAAACTTCCTCCAGAAGTGTTATCAGCTCAATGCCAGCTTCATCGACAGGCGGCCGCAGGATCGACACGTCCATGCCGTGACGAATTCCGGCTTCGGGCATCGAAAAATCATACTCTTTTAAAATAATGTTCACGTCAGGGAATTGGTCCCCAAAGGCACGAATAATTGAAGGGACAATGTCTACACCTGCGCCGATGAGATATCCGACCTTCAAGGTACCTCGACGTCCTTTGGCAATGTCTCGGGAATGATCCATAAAGGCATGATAGCTATGAAGGGTATCAAGCACATCGTCGAGGATCAGAGCTCCGGCTGCGGTCAGTTGAACGTGCCGGGTATTACGATAAAAGAGCTGCAATCCGAGTATTAATTCAAGCTGCTTTATCGTCTGAGAGAGCGCTGGTTGGGAAAGTCGCAGCCGCTCAGCCGCCCTGACGAAATTTAATTCATCGGCTACGGCGGCGAACGCACGGAGTTGCTGCAAGCTGGCACTTATAAGCCGCATGAATAACTTATGTCAAACTTTGTATTTCTAAGCAAGCCGCTTCTTAACTAACTTCGGCCTCTGCACCGGGTGCAGGGTGAAATTGAGGAGGGACCCCCATGACTGCAACTTTTGATTCAAACGCAGTTAACAGTGACGAAGCTGATCTTGCCGCGATGGGCTACTCCCAGAAACTTCATCGCACAATGAGCCCCTTCACTTCCTTTTGTTTGGCATTTTCCATGGTGTCCATCAATACAGGGGTAGTGACGCTGTTTGCCGATCCTTTTAACCGGGTGGGTGGTGCCGGCGTTCTGACTTGGCTCGTCGTTATTCCTTTTGTGATGTGCATCGTATTTGTTTACTGCCATTTATCATCACGCATGCCGGTAACAGGCTATGCCTACCAATGGTCAAGCCGCCTTGTGAACAAAAGCTATGGCTGGTTCACCGGTTGGGTTGCAATGATTTCTTTCATGGCTGGCACCGCTGCCACCGCAGCGGCTATCGGGTCAGTTTTTGCTCCAGAAATCTGGGCCAGTCCCACCCAAGGACATGTTCAAGCGTTGAGTATCGTTGCGACCATTATTGTGTGCGCCCTCAATATCTTCGGCATTAAAATAGCTACGAAGATGAACGATATTGGTGCGGTCATAGAGTTGGTCGGGACACTGGCTCTGGTTTTGATGCTCATTGCTGGCGTGTTCGTTTTCTTTGATAATACAGGAGGTATCAGTCTGTTTTTCGATACCACACCGGCAGACGGATCTGAACTCTCATTTTGGACGATTGCATTGGCAACATTGCTGCCTGTGAATGTTTTACTAGGCTGGGAAGGTGCTGCCGATCTGGCTGAAGAAACGATGGATCCCCGTCGTGCTGCAACGAGTGCAATGATTAAGGCTGTGGCCATATCTGCGATATTCGGCTTCACACTTTTCGCTTTGCTGGCGCTCGCTGTTCCCGGCCCAATTCCAGAATTGCTCGGCCAACCTGGAAACCCTGTGATCAACATCGTGCGGTTGCGGTTTGGCAATTTTGCCGCAACCCTCATGCTGTTTGTGACGTTTGCTTCCATTTTTGCTTGCCTTATCGCCAATATGGCGGTGGCCACGCGCATGTCCTTCGCCCTTTCGAGGGACAACATGTTGCCCGGATCTCGAGTCTTGGGTTCCGTCAACGCGGGCACCGGAACACCCGTGGCGTCCATCGTGATGGTCACAGCAATTGCCATCGCCTTGAACTTCGCTAGCGGCGGCTTTGTGGGCGCAATCTACTCGATGGTCGGTCTCACCTATTACCTGACGTATTTTTTAACTCTGGTTGGTGCCTATATTGCCCATCGGAGTGGGCGCATTCCAAATGCACCTGAGGGCGTGTTTGGCCTAGGGGCTTGGCTTGTGCCAACGATAGGTGTCGGTGTCCTGTGGACAGTTTGTGTCATTGCAACGTTCTCTATTCCGCAACAAAGCCATACAGGTGCAATTACGACAATGATCATGTTGGCCGTTGGCGCGGCATGGTGGGTGTTGAAACTTCGTGGCGACTTAGCCGCTGGAAGGGCCGGACCGCCAGACCTTGCCGTCCGCAAGTGATAAAACAAAATGGCCTTTATGAGCTTCCTATCCGCGCCTTCAATGTTTGAAGGCGCGGAGAATACTTCGAAGAAATCGCAGCACGTCTGGTTGAAATATTCCCGGAACGGACCGACCGGTTTTTTACGCAATTCATGCTTACCGCCTGAGGTCAACGTTCAAAAGGAAGCAACTCAATGAGCTCAAACTTCAAGGAAGGCACTTGGCTAAACGAGCCTGCAATCTGGCAGGCTGATGATAATGGGCTCTCGATGACGACTGGCGCGAACACCGATTTTTGGCGGCAAACCTATTATGGGTTCACGCGCGACAGCGGCCATTTCCTTGGACTACCTGCGGGTGACAGCTTCACCGCTCAGCTACGTATTCAAGGGAAATTCCGCACTTTGTACGATCAAGCCGGCCTGATGTTACGCGTCGACGAGACGCGCTGGATAAAGACAGGCGTCGAATTCACCGATGGCGAACTATTTCTCAGCACTGTTATCACCAATGGCAAATCAGATTGGTCCGTATCGCAGCCCTTCAAAGAGCTGGAAGATTTCTATCTCCGTCTAACGCTCGCCAAAGGCGCAGTGAGGATTCAGGCCTCGCGCGATGGTAAATTCTGGCCGCTTTTACGCCTAGCCCCTTTTCCTCTCTCGGCCTTATACCAAGTCGGCCCTACCGCTTGCACACCAGAGCGCAGCGGTTTGACAATCCACTTCTCCGAATTCTCGATCAACCCCGCAATTACAAATGATCTTCACGACCTGAGCTAGGTGTTTGATCCCGGCATCTGGTGGATCGGATCTTAAATGAATCGATCTGGCTCTAAAGTCCAGCATTTGCAGATGTGTTCGTATGGGGTGAGGCCTTTGAGGGTTTTGAGCCTGCGGGCGAAGTTGTAGGCCGCGAGGAAGTCAGCGAGGTGTATTCGCAGCTGATCGTGGCTGTCGTAATGGAAGCGCTTGACGGTCGCATCCTTGATCGTGCGGTTCATCCGCTCGACCTGACCGTTGGTCCACGGGTGGTTGGGCTTGGTCAACCGATGCTCGATCCCGTTGGCCTCGCAGATCATGTCGAAGCGCATCGGCCGGGAATAGATGGTGTTGCGGTTACGGGGCTGCTCGGCGAACTGGATTCCGTTGTCGGTCAATATGGTGTGGACCTGATACGGCGCGGCTTCGAGCATGTGCTGCAGGAACTCCCAGGCGGTTTTCCTGTCGGCTGTTGCAACGAGTTGGGCGACGGCGAATTTGGCAGTCCGGTCAATGCCCACGAAGAGCTAGAGCTTGCCTTCGGCGGTCTGCAGCTCAGCAATATCAATGTGGAAGAAGCCGATCGGGTAACGCTTGAACTTCTGCCGCTGGGGCTTGTCGCCCTCGACATCCGGCAGACGCGAGATGCCGTGACGCTGAAGGCACCGGTGCAACGCCGACCTTGTCAGGTGCGGGATTGTAGGCTGCAGGGCATAGAGGCAGTCATCCAGCGGCAGCAGTGCATGCCTTCGGAAGGCAACGGCCATCGCCTCCTCGGCCTCTGTCAGAACGGTAGATCGCGGTTCCGACGGCCCTGTCTTCATTTCCTCAACCGTCGCTCGCTTGCGCCACTTGGCGACCGTTTTGGGATTGATGCCCAGTTCCCGACTCAATTGCGCGAGCAAAGCTTGCGATCGCTGTATTGCTGCTCTGACGGCGTGCGTGGTCGTGGCGCTCCCATGACGAACTTGTCCCATAATGCTGCCTTCCATTCCTGTGAAAGGATCGCACCATCAAACCGTGGGATCAAACAGGATTCGTCAACATCAGCCAGAATGCCTCGCGCCTTGTTCTCGCCGGAACATTTACGGCGGGCGGTCTAAACGTTGGCGTTAAAGACGGCGAGCTGCAAATTCTTCGCGAGGGAAATATGCAGAAATTCGTCCCTGAGGTCGAACAGATTACATTCTCAGGTCAATTGTCAGTCGAAGTTGGACAAACTGTCCTTTACGTTACTGAGCGCTGCGTTTTCCGCTGCGGGCCAAATGCGCTGGAGCTGACCGAGGTCGCTCCAGGCATTGATATTGAGCGCGACATACCAAAACAGATGGGGTTTCTCCCGATTATCGAAAAGGTCAAAGCCATGGACGGGCGTTTGTTCCGCCCGGAACTAATGAGATTGCGATCCGAATTCCTGGAAGCCAGCCTTGTGGATCGCGTGTCATTCGATGCTGAAAAAATCAGCTTGCCGTAAATTTTTCGGGGCTACAGTCTTTCTGACTCGTCCGATCTAGCCCGGCTCGAAGCACTGGTGACTGGTTACTGCAACGACAGGGCTGGCGAAGTGGATTGCGTTGTCTGGTATGACGGTTTCAGCGTCGATCCTTCGCTGGAAGCGCAGTATTCTGACCTGATCGCCAATCTTGAAAAACGCTTTTATCGTTCTGCACGACGATACACCAGAAGCCCGTTTCAGCGACTGAAGTTCGGTGCCGAGCTTGCTAAACGAGATCTCAGAACCCGGATCACAACTCAATCCGTAATTACAGGAATGGCATAACTACTTTCAATTCCGCCGCAACAATTGCGCAAAATTCAAACCCAGTCCACCGAGAGGGAAGGGTACGTTGCATTACTAAACAGGGTTTTCACAATATCGCCTATCGTGCTTGGGGCAATCCACATGCAACAACAGGCATCTTTTGCGTTCATGGCCTAACTCGCAACAGCAGCGATTTTGATCCTCTTGCGGCATCACTTTCCAAAAAGTATCGGGTGGTTTGTCCCGACCTTGCAGGTCGCGGAAAAAGTGAATGGTTATCCAACCCAAGCGACTACAACCTCCTTCAATATAACATGAACATGGTCGTTCTTGCTGCGAAGATTGGCTTCGACCGTTACGATTTGATCGGGACCTCGCCGGGCGGCTTGATGGGCATCGCGCTTGCCGGAATCGAAAATTCGCCCATTCGCCGATTGGTGGTGAATGACGTAGCCCCCGAGATACCCTATTCGGCCCTAAATCGCATTGCTGCCTATGGTGGACACCACGCCAAGTTTCCGGACTTGGAGAGCGTCGAGAGGCATTTGCAGCTTACGCTTGCACTGTTCGCTCCAATGACCGGCGATGACTGGACACGGATGGCCATGAACAGCACTCGCAAGGTCGATAACCACTATTTACTCCACCAATATGCTGAAATTTTCCGGAATGTTTCGTATTTTGTATTATTCACCAACGTTGACCTTTGGCGGCAATGGGACAATATCGAATGCCCGGTACTAATCCTGCGCGGCAAAGACTTGGATTTTTTGACCAAAAGGCTGTTCGATCGAGTGAAAGAGCGGCTGCCCAGGGCGGAAACGATTGAATTTGAGGGTGTCGGCCATACACCCACCCTGAACGCAGCATCGCAGATCAGGGCGATAATGGACTGGTTGGAATAATCACAGTTATTGAGTCGTCCGCGAACATCTCTCAAGCCTCTGATTAAACGTCGTTTTCTGACACTTTCCCGGTTTTCATTTTGCAAGGAACCGCCATTCTTGGCCCGCTTTTCTTGCAGAGTGCCATGATGGTTTTCCTGTAATTCACTCCTCCAAACAGTGATTTAGAGGGTGCCATTAAGCCTCGTGAAGCATTGGATGAAAGCCAGCGCGACATGTCCCAGGCGCGGCTCGACCAGATCATCGACATGGGCCACCCGAAGGCGGTTCTGGCGCGTCAGATCGACTGGCGGCATTTAGCGAAGCGGTTTGGCGCATGTTACAGCGACGAGCCCGGCCATCCGGCGCTGCCGACGCGGCTCATAGCGGGGCTGCAAATCCTCAAATATTCCGAGAACCTGACTGACGAGGTTTTGTGCGCTCGCTGGGTGGAGCACCCGTATTACCAGTACTTCTGCGGCGAGGAGTTTTTCCGGCACGAACTGCCGTTCGAGCGCACGTCGATGACCGGGTGGCGGCAGCGGATGGGCGATGAGAAGCTGGAGGCGCTCCTGCAGGAGAGCCTGTTTGTCGCGGTGAAGCTCTGCGCGGCCAAGCCCGCCGACTTCACGCAGATCATTGTTGACACGACGGTGCAGGAAAAGAACCCCGGCTTCCCGACCGACGCCAAACTGGCGCACCGGGCGCGTGAGCGGCTGGTCAGGCTGGCGGACAAGCACGATATGACGCTGCGCCAGTCCTATGCGCGCGACGGCAAGCTCGCCTTGATCATGCAGCACCGCTTAGCCCACGCCAAGCAGTTCAACCGCGCCAAAGCCAAGCTGAGCACGCTGCGAACCTATCTCGGCCGCACCGTCCGCGACATTGTCCGCAAAAAAGCCGGCGACAGCTTCCTGCAGAACCAGTTTTCCGCCGAGCTCTACAAAGCCAACAGGGTCCTGACCCAAAGGCCACGCGGCGGCGGCAAGCATATCTAGTCCCTGCACGCGCCGGAGGTCGAATGCATCGGCAAAGGCAAGTCCCACAAGCCCTATGAGTTCGGCGTCAAGGCCTCCATCGCCACCACGCTGAACCGCTGTAAGGGCGGCCAGTTCGCCATTCACGCCAAGACGCTGCCCGGACAGCCCTATGACGGGCACACACTTGAGACCGTGCTCCCGGATATCCAGGCCCTGACCGGCGCCGGCATCAAGCGCGTCCTGGCCGATGCCGGATACAAAGGCCACAACGTCCCGCTCGCCCACAAATTTCAGGTCTTCACCACCGGCCAGAAGCGCGGCGTCACGGACCAGATCAAACGCCCGATGAAACGGCGCGCCACCGTCGAACAAGTCATCGGCCATATCAAAAACGAACACCGGATGAACCGCAGCTGGCTCGCCCACAGCCATAGCGACGCAACAAACGCCGTCCTCGCAGCAGCCGGATACAATTTCAGTCTCATCCTCAAATGGATCAAGGCGCTTTGGCTCATTTTTCTACTGGGCGCTGTTTTCGTCAGTTCAGGCCAAAGCGGCGTTGTTGATGGACGACAAGACAGTTATTGATCGGACAACGAATCCGAAATACCCAGGGACATATGGCCAGGGTGAGCGAATAGACCGTGTAATTAAGGACTTGTCCTTGGATGAAAAGTGTCGCCTGGTTGCACCGCGAAATATTTCAGTTTTCAAAACCGTCGTTTTGGACGAGTTTTAGAAATTTACGCCATGAGCCAACAACTTTCCAGAAGGGGTCTTCGGATTTTGCTTGCATACGTATGCGCAAACGGCAATGCTTTGCAATCGTGTAAACTATTTGGAACGCAATCTGTCTGCACGGCGGCCGGAATGTAGGAGAAGTTGAAATGGGAGAGAAAGTTGACACATCCAAGGTGGGCAGCGAGCCATTGCCTATCAAGGCAGAGCGCGTAATGCAGGTCGAACGGCACGATTATCCAAATCTTGCGCCGCAAGACGCCCCGCGCACGCAGTCGATGCGCGGTTTTGACGAAATCTACACAGACATTGTCGATTATATCGTCCGCTGCACGCACCGTATTTGGGACGAACGCGACATCGGGTTGATCTATACGCATTACACCCACAACTGCGTTCTATACGGCACAACAGGTACGATCTATACGCGCGAAGAAATTGTCCGCGATACGATCCAGCGGCTTGTTTCCTTCCCGGAACGACGCGGAATGGCGACGCATGTTGTCTGGAAAGGCAATGACAGGGAAGGTTTTTACACCTCGCATCTGGTGACAGGAACCGGAAGGCACAGCCAGAATGGCCACTTGGGTGCCGCGACGGGACGCGCTTTCACCTCGCGCACGATTGCGGACTGCATGATCTTTGAAAACAAGATTTATCGCGAGTGGGTGGTGGCCGATACCACTGCCATTCTGCAGCAACTGGGACTAGACGTGCAGGGCTACGCGGCTCGCATCGCTGCGTCCGCGTTCGATAAAGGCATGGTTTCGCTGGATATTGGTGAAAACCGTCACATGATCGGCCAATACCCGCCGGAAGCCGAGGCAGACACATCGATCGCATCGACTGAGCTGGAGCGCTACACGCTGCGTTGGCTGCACGATGTTTTCAACCGCAAAATGCTCGGATTGATCCCCAAAGTTTATGCGCCGACGGTGCAGTATCACGGACCCTTGATGGCAGAGCTCTACGGTCATGCCTCGGTCATTCACCAGACGCTTGGCCTGATTGGCTCGTTGCCGGATGCAGCATTCACCCCACAACATATTTGCACCACCCCTTGCGAAGAGGGCGGAGAGAAGGTTGCTGTCCGCTGGATCATGGAAGGGCATCATCTCGGCTTTGGGACGCTTGCGCATCTGGGCGCGCCGACTGGCAAACGTGTTCAGATCATGGGCATCAGCCATTACCATTACAAGAATGGCAAGATTGTTGACGAGTGGCGGGTATTCGATGAAGCGTCTGCGTTGGTCCAGGTGAAACTGGCGCAAATGGCGGATGTGAAGGCAGCGTCCCTCACTGTGTGATTTCATCTGCATAAGTCACAATGCGATGCCCGGGTCCTGCCAACGACCCGGGCATTTTTCTGCCAACGCACGGGCGAGCGCCATGCGCGCACTTAGTGTTTGCATTCGTATGCAAAAGCTGCTTATCTTACGTCAGCCACACAAGAGGGCGTATCGGAGTCCGGCTATCAAGCCGTGAACCTGCAGAGAGGACAAGCGATGAACATGATGGTGAAACGGAACCTTGCGCTGGGCGCGGTCAGCCTTATGGCTTTGACACTTGGCACGGGAATGGCGATAGCGGCCTGCGCCATTGATGGGGCGGGATCTGTCCGCATTCTGTCCAATGACTTTGAAGCGCTTCGCGCGGTAAACGACGCGGCGGCAACCTGCGCCAGCGGCACGGTCACTGTAACCGCCAACGCCTCGGCGGAACACAAGAATATCCAGGGGCCGGCCCTTTCGGCCAACCCCGCAGAGTATACTGTCGCCGTCGTCGCCAACAACTCGATTGTGCCACTTTTGAATGACGGGCTCATTCGTTCGCTTGACGACCTGGTTGCAAAATATGGCGCGTCGCTCCAGCCGAACCAGTTGATCAAGATTGACGGCAAGGTCATGGCCGTTGCCTTCATGGGCAATGGCCAGCATTTGTTTTACCGCAAGGATATTCTGGAAAAGGCCGGTCTGGATGTCCCCAAATCCTATGAAGACATTCTCGCGGATGCGCAGGTGATCAAGGACAAGGGACTGATGGAGCATCCACTGGCCGCATCCGACAAGCCGGGCTGGGACCTCGCGGCAGAGTTCGTCAACATGTATCTGGGCACTGGCGGCGAGTTTTTTGCCAATGGCACTGCAGAGCTTGCCATCGACAATGACAATGGACGCAAGGTTCTTGAGACCATGCGTGGCATGACCAAATTCATGAATCCCGACTATCTGACCTATGATGCCAATGAACTTAACAAGGTCTGGGATGCCGGCAAAGTGGCGATGATGGTTCAGTGGGGTTCACTCGCCAGCGCCGCGACAGATCCGGTGAAAGCCAACGCGGACGTCGCCAAGAATACAGGATTTGCCGCGGCACCAACGATCAATGGCGGCACTCTTCCGGCAGCGGCTCTGTGGTGGGATGGCTTCACCATCGCCAAGAACATCTCGGATGAAGACGCTGCTGCGTCATTCCAGGCGATTGTCCATGGCATCGGCCCTGAAACAGTGTCCGCAAATGCCGACAAAGCCACGTGGCTCGTTGCAGGCTATAATCCAGGTCCTGCCGCTGTGGGTGTAATCGGCAATGCCACAGGTGGCGCACGCGCATATCCGATGCAGCCCTATATGGGTCTGTTGCACACAGCGCTGTCATCCGAGTTGGCAGACTTTATTGCCGGCAAGGAAGAAGCCGATCAAGCTTTGGCTGATGTCAAAGCCGCTTATGATGCCGCAGCAAAAGAGGGCGGGTTCCTGAAATAAGGCCAGTTCTTCCCGGCCTTTCGGGGTCCGGCTACGCTTGTCACAGCCGGACCTTTTCCATCCCAGTTGCGCGCCCTTGTGAATGCCTTTGATCTGAAGTGCGCATGCGCCTTTTGGCTTGCATGTCTGCTTTTGGCCCTTTGACCGGACAAACCCGATGCCGCATCGCACATTTTTCACATTCATCCTCCCGTCACTCGTGGCAATGCTTTTGTTCATCTCATTGCCGATCATGTCGGTCGTGGTGCAGTCGCTGTTTCAGGAACACGAGGCAATCTTGACCACAGTCGAGAATTGCGGACCGTTCGGTTGCGAAAAGCAGACCAAAGTGGATACGGAGGCGATGGAAAAGCTGAAGGGTGAAAGTCCGCTCGGGCAGTTCGCAGGCCTGTCCAATTACCTGAACCGCAACCATCTCGCCTTGCAGGAACTTGGTCAGATCTTCAGCACCGGCACTGGGCTGCGGAATATTGCTGCCAAAATCATGAATCTGCCATTCTACCGCGCGCTTGCCTTCACACTGGTCTACTGCTTCACGGTAACACCTCTGGCGATGGCGCTTGGCTTTGCTGTTGCCATGGCGGTCAATTCGCTGCCGCGCTTCTGGCGCGGGCCGGCAATTTTCATTTCAATCCTGCCGATGATCATAACGCCTCTCATCGGCTCGTTGATCTTGGCATGGATGTTCAATCCTGCGGGCATTTTCGGTGCTTTGTTGCAAAATCTGACCGGTGATCCGACGCTTTCCCTTCGCGCGTCTCCGGTCCTGACGTGGGTGGTTCTTTTGGGCTACGGCATCTGGACCAACGGCCCGTTTTCGTTCGTGGTCTTCTATGCGGGACTGCAGACGGTGCCGCAGGACACGCTGGAGAGCGCCAGGATTGACGGGGCCACCCGTTGGGAAGCGACACGGTTCGTGATCATCCCGCACCTGATGCCCTTGGCGACATTTGTCGCGCTGGTGCAGTTGATGGACAATTTCCGCGTCTTTGAACCCATCGTCGGCTTTTCGGCGGAAGCCAATGCGACTTCGCTGTCGTGGCTTGTCTACAATGATCTGGTCAGTCAGGACGCGCAGCAATTTGGATCGGCGGCGGCAACGTCAGTGCTGACAATCATCGGCGTGGTGGTTCTGCTGACACCGGTCTTGATCCGCACATGGCGCGACTTCTCGCGAAAGGTAGTGTGACATGTCTGATCAGGTAAACAGCCGCCCGACTGGCTTGAAACTGTTGACCAACGCCTTTCTGGCTATTTGGCTTCTGGCGGCGCTGTTCCCGTTTGCGTGGACGGTATGGGGCAGCTTCAAGGTAGAGCCGGATTTCTTTTCCCGTGAAAGCTTCTGGAACGCCATCGTCGGCACACGAACGCAAATGCAAACCGGCGGTGCTTTCACACTGAATGGGTATGAGGGCGCGTGGATCAAAAATGAATTCTGGCGCTCCGCGATCAACACCGGAATCGTCACAATTTCCGTCACCTGCATATCGCTCTTTGTCGGCACGCTCGGCGGCTATGCGTTGGCGCGCTCCGGTTTTCGCTACGCATTCTGGATATTGATCGCGGCGCTCGTCTTCCGAGCCATGCCGCACATCACGCTGGTTTCGGGCTATCTGCTTCCATTTTTTGAATTGAACATCTGGGGCGTGATGCCGACCACCATCATAGTTCTGGTGGCTATCAACCAGCCCTTCACGCTCTGGATGCTGCATTCGTTTTTTCTGTCAATTCCCAAAGACCTTGACGAAAGCGCGATGGTGGACGGCTGCACGCGGTTCCAGGCGTTTCGCATGGTTATCATTCCGGTGATGTGGCCGGGCGTGGTGACCACCGGTCTGTTCAGCTTCCTGCTCGGCTACAATGACTTTGCCGTCACGTCGATGCTTCTGAGCCAGGACAATCAAACGATGATCCCGAAGATCGCGTCGTTCCTTGGCTCGATACAGAACGAAGGCAACGTCATGTTCGCAGTCGCGGCTGTTGTTTCAGCCACTGTTCCACTCTTCATTCTCGTCCTCTTCTTCCAGCGCCAGATCGTTTCCGGTCTGACCGCCGGTGCTGTCAAAGGATAAATCATGGCCCGCATCCGCCTCAACAATGTCGCAAAACGCTGGGGTACCGTTACCGGCGTCAGCGACGTCAATCTCGATATTGCCGACGGTGAGTTCGTGGTTTTTCTCGGACCGTCCGGCTGCGGCAAGACCACGACCATGCGCATGATCGCCGGTCTTGAAAGCATCACTGAAGGAGAAATCTGGATCGGTGATCGCTTGGTAAACAAGTTGGAGCCGAAGGACCGGGACATATCCATGGTGTTTCAAAGCTATGGGCTTTACCCGAACCTGACGGTCTACGAAAATATCCGCTTTCCGCTGCGTGTGCGCCGCATTCCAAAAGCCGAACATCACGAGCGTGTCATGCGCGCCTCGGCCATGGTGGAGCTGGGTGATTATCTTGACCGCCGCCCGGCGGCTCTTTCAGGTGGTCAGCGCCAGCGCGTGGCGCTCGCCCGCGCCATTGTGCGCGAACCAAACGCATTCCTGATGGACGAACCACTGTCAAACCTTGACGCCAAACTGCGCGTCTCGACGCGGGCGCAAATCAAGAACCTGCACCACACGCTGAAAACGACAACTGTCTACGTCACCCACGACCAGATTGAAGCCATGACGTTGGCCGATAGAGTGGTCGTCATGAGCCATGGCCGGATGCAGCAGATCGGAACGCCAACGGAAATCTACGACCGTCCATCCAACACCTTCGTCGCAGGGTTCATTGGTTCACCGGCGATGAACCTCATTCCCGGTCATCTGACAGGCGGGACGTTCCGCGCTGACGGCATGCAGGTTTCAGGACTGACCGCCCCGGACGGGCCGGTCACACTCGGCTTCCGGGCCGAGGACGTAGCGACTGCAAATGGCGGATCCACCGGACAAATCAACGCTCCGGTCTATTCGATGGAGCTGTTGGGCGATGCCACGCTTGTGACTGTGCGGGTCGGCGAGGCATTGGTTGCCACAAAAGCAACAAAGGATTTTCGTATTGGCATCGGCGCACCGTTGTCGATCAGCGTCCCCGCCTCCGTTGTACATCTATTTGACAAATCGACCGGCTCCCGCCTTTCAAACCTGCGATAACGGACTTGCCGCGACGCTTTGCATCTGAAAAGACGGTCGCAGGCAGGGGAATGTCATCCATGGCGAATGATAAGGTAACTTCACTGGAGGTGGCAGCGTTGGCTGGAGTCAGCCAGTCAGCCGTCAGCCGCGTGTTCACACTCGGATCCTCTGTCAGTCCAAAGACCGCGGAAAAAGTCCGCGCTGCGGCCGAAAAGTTGGGGTATCGGCCAAACGTTTTGGCAAGATCCCTGAAATCCGGCAAGAGCCGTATAATCGGCTTGGTCGTGGCCTATCTGGAGAACTATTTTTACCCTGAAGTTGTCGAACGGCTGTCGGGTGAACTTCAAAAAGAGGGCTACCACGTCTTGGTCTTTCTGGCCCCGGTTTCGACTGTCAACGTCGATCAGGTGGTGCGCGAACTGTTGGACTATCAGGTCGACGGGATTGTCATGGCATCGATTTCGATGTCGTCAGACCTGGCGGAGCGTTGCCAGGCAACCGGAATACCGGTGGTGCTCTTCAACCGCGCCCTGCCAGATCCGCGCCTGTCCTCGGTTACAACGGACAATTTCAAAGGCGGCCGAATGCTGGCTGATTATCTTATCTCGCTCGGCCATGAGAATATCGCCTACATTGCAGGGTTCTCCGGCGCCTCCACCCAAATCGACCGCGAAGCCGGCTTTCGTGCGGGACTGAAAGCTGCCGGCAAAGAACTCTATGCGCGCGCCGAGGGGAATTTCAGCTATCCGGATGCGCAACGCGCGACGCGACAATTGTTTGCCACAACGCACCGCCCGGACGCTGTTTTTGTTGCCAACGATCATATGGCTTTTGCAGTCATGGATGTGCTGCGCTTTGAAATGGGGTTGAATGTGCCGCGTGATGTCTCGGTTGTTGGCTTCGATGATGTGCCTTTGGCAGCTTGGCCGGCTTACAGCCTCACCACAGTGCGTCAGCATGTCGATCAGATGGTCGCTGAAACCGTGCAGATGTTGATTTCATCAATTTCCGAACGGACAGGGGAATCAAAGCGCGTTGTGCTCGACGGTTCGCTCATCATCCGGGGGTCCACACGCAAGCATCGGAGCGTCAGTTGACTGAATTGGGTGAGGAGGCATTCCAGCGCATGCTGGAAAAGCATGGCTTGAGGCTTGATGAAAAAGCCTTTGCTGCAGCGTTACACGGTGCACGAGACTTAAGGACCGGGCTGGCGCAACTGACCCACACACGAAATTACTCTCAGGCCAGAATAGATGATTAACGCCGCCGACCTGTCATTGTTCGAGGCAGCTGAGGCTTTAAGGTCAGGCACATTGACATCCTGCCAATTGGTTGAGGCCACGTTGACCCGCATAGTGGCCCGGACAGAACTTGCGGCATTCACATATCTGGCAGCCGATGCAATGGCTCAGGCACACACCGCAGATGCCCGCCTTGCCACAGGCGAAGACCCGGGGCCGCTTTGCGGCATACCTGTTGCAATCAAGGACTTGATCGACGTAGCAGGGCAACCAGCCACCTCGGGTTCCGCTGTGCTCGCCGGACACGTCGCCGAAAGTGATGCACCCTGTGTCGCCGCGCTCAGGGCCAAAGGGGCCGTGTTGATCGGCAAGCTTGCGACATATGAATTTGCAATGGTCGGCCCGGATATGAACCTGCCAACACCTCCAGCACGAAATCCGTGGAATTTGGCACATACGACAGGCGGATCTTCGTCGGGATCGGCGGCGGCAGTGGCCGGAGGTTTGGTTCGCTTGGCGCTTGGCACAGACACAGGGGGATCAATCCGCGCACCTGCCGCCTATTGCGGCTGTGTCGGGCTGAAGCCGAGTTACGACCGCGTCTCGCGCATCGGCGCGTTTCCGCTTTCGCCCTCGCTTGATCACACCGGGCCATTGGCGGCCACCGTCGCCGAAGCGGCGCTGGGGCTGGACATCATATCCGCCGGACATGTCTGGCGGCCGGCATCCGGTATGATCGGCCAGAGCATTGAAGGCGTTCGTATCGGATTTGCGCGCAGCTGGTTCGCCGAAGATCCGCAGGCAAGCCCGGCACTGATCTGCGCGATGGATGATGCTGCTGCGACACTGACAATGCTGGGCGCGTGGGTAAGCCTGATTAACTTGCCGGAATATCTGCCCTACGAGGCGGCGGCGGCGGTCATTCTTCATGCCGAGGCCCTCGCAGGCCACGCGGAACTCATTTCAACCAGACAAGCCGACTATGGCCGCCCCACATTGGAACGTCTTGCCATCGGTGCGGCGATTTCAGAGGCAGACCTGTTGGCCGCCCGCGAGGCGGTCGTTCCACTGACCAAGACGATGAACGCGGCAATGGATGGATATGATCTGATCCTGACCGCAGCGACACTAACGCCTGCTTTGCCGTTTTCAGCGTTCGACGGCGACCGTGCAGTTTGGACACCGATGCGAACAATACCCTTCAACCTGACAGGACATCCCGCCCTCTCACTGCCTTGCGGCTTTGACAAAGGGCTGCCGCTTGGCATGCAACTGGTCGCGGCGGTTAGCGCGGAAGACATGTTGTGCCGTGTGGGCCATGCGTTCGAGCGGGCGACAGACCATTCGGCTCAGCGCCCGCCTTTTTAACCGTCAGCGTTTTTGCATGCGATCAAGCCGCAGCTGTGCTGCGCGACGATGGCCTTCAAGACCCTCGCTTGCGGCCTGACGGGCGGCTGGAGGAGCCACAGCCAGAACCCCGCGCTCATCAAGCCACTGGTGCGTGGCGATCTTGACGTAGGCACCCACCCATAGACCACCTGTGTAGCGGCCCGCGGCCATGGTCGGCAGTGTGTGGTTGGTGCCCGAGCACTTGTCGGAATAGACCACGCTCGCAAGTTCGCCAATAAACAGCGAGCCATAGTTGCGCAGTTTCTTGCCGAAATCATGCGGATCAGAGGTATGGACCTGCAAATGCTCGGCAGCGATGAAATCGGAATAGGCGATCATTGCCGCCTCGTCTTCACACACCGCTATTTCACCGAACTCGGCCCACGCCGGCGCCGCCACATGCGCCGTTGACAGGCCTTGAAGCTGCTTTTCGACTTCTGCCAGAACTGCCTCAGCGAGCGGGCGATGCGTGGTGATGAGGCCGACACGTGTGCGCACATCATGCTCGGCCTGCGCAAGGAGGTCCGTCGCGATCATCTCGGCGTCGCCGCTTGCATCAGCAAGCACATAAATCTCGGACGGACCGGCCAGCTGATCAATGCCAACAGGTCCGAACACCTGCCGCTTTGCCTCGTTTACGAATGCATTGCCCGGACCCATGATCTTCATCACTTTCGGTACGGACTGGGTGCCATAGGCCATGGCTGCAATCGCCTGCGCACCGCCGATGCGGAAAATACGGTCCGCGCCCGACAAATGACAGCCCGCCACCATTGCTTTATGCGCGTTTGGTGGCAGGCAGGCAATCACTTCGTCAACGCCCGCAACCTTGGCCGGCACAATGGTCATGATCGGCGCGGAAAGCAGCGGAAAGCGTCCGCCCGGTACATAACAGCCGACCCGCTCGATCGGGATGACGCGGTGCCCCATGAAGACGCCTGGCAGCAGTTCCACCTCCAGCGGCAGGATTGTCGCAAGCTGCGCTTGTGCAAAGCGGCGGACATTTTCTATGGCAAACTCGGTATCCTTGCGCGTCTGCGGGTCGAGCCGCGCAACCACAGCTTCGCGTTCGCCCATCGTCACTTCAAACGCGTCCAATTCGGCCTTGTCGAACTCTTTGGAATAGCGCCGTACCGCATCGTCACCCTTAGCCTTTACGTCTGCAAGAACTTTTGCAACGGTGTCTGCGACGAGCTTGTTGTCCCCGTCCGAGCTTCGGGCCGGTGACTTGACCCAAGTGATCTTGTCAACAGGGTAGGCGTGTGGCTGGCTGGACATGGCGCTCCTTTCAGGCCGCTCTGTTCCGTCGGCTCTTTCCAGCGCTTTCTAATCACAATTGCATACGTTTGCAAGATTGGATGTGCACCACTCTGCGGAAAATCCCGCAAGCGATTAATAACGCAATGTTTTCCGTATTCTGATAGGTCCTATTGGGCAGACACAAAACGTTTCTGTACAAATTCTCGACAAAGGACTTGCGCAATTATGGCATTCCAGCCTAGTTATATTGCACACGTATTCATACTGGAGTTTGAGATGGCGGTGGTATGGCTGAAGCACGGTAAACCTGTGTTGGAAAGGGCCGAGGATGATGCCCGCACCCGCGCTACGGTGGAAGCCACGCTCGCGCAGATCGAGACGGGCGGCGATGCCGCAGTCCGGGCCTTGTCGTTGAAGTTCGACCGATTCGACCGTCCATCCTTCCGCCTTTCGCAATCCGAAATCGAAGCAGCGATGCAGAAGGTTTTGCCACGCGACATGGAAGACATTCGCTTTGCGCAAACGCAAATTCGCCGCTTTGCCGAAGCGCAGAAGGCTTCGATGCGCGACATCGAGATTGAAACCGAGCCCGGCGTTATTCTGGGTCACCGCAACATTCCGGTTCAGTCGGTCGGCTGCTATGTGCCCGGCGGCAAATTCCCGATGGTTGCTTCTGCGCACATGTCGGTACTGACCGCAAATGTTGCAGGCGTGCCGCGCATTGTGGCATCGGCCCCGCCGGTGAACGGCGAGCCGCACCCGGCCATTGTTGCTGCCATGCAGATGGCCGGTGCGCATGAAATTTATGTGCTCGGCGGCATGCAGGCAGTTGGTGCCATGGCGCTTGGAACCGAAACCATCAAACCCGTTGATATGCTGGTCGGTCCGGGTAATGCCTTTGTCGCCGAAGCCAAGCGCCAGCTTTATGGACGCGTCGGCATTGACCTGTTTGCGGGGCCGACCGAAACAATGGTCATTGCAGATGATACTGTCGACGCCGAACTGTGCGCGACCGATCTTCTCGGCCAGGCCGAGCACGGCTATAATTCGCCTTCGGTTCTGGTGACCATTTCGCGCAAACTGGCCGAAGGCACGTTGGCTGAGATCGAGCGTCTGTTGAAGATATTGCCCACTGCTGCGACCGCGTCAGTAAGCTGGGCTGATTACGGCGAGATCATCCTTTGCGACACGCATGACGAGATGCTCACTGTAGCCAACGATATCGCGTCTGAGCACGTGCAGGTGATGACCGACCGCGACGACTGGTATCTGGAAAACATGCACAGCTACGGCGCGCTGTTTCTGGGTGCCCGCACCAATGTTGCCAATGGCGACAAGGTGATCGGCACCAACCATACTTTGCCGACAAAGAAAGCCGGGCGCTACACCGGCGGCCTTTGGGTCGGCAAGTTCCTGAAGACGCATAGCTATCAGCGCATCACCACCGATGAAGCGGCGGCACGGATCGGTGCCTATGGATCGCGGCTCTGCATGCTGGAGGGCTTTGTCGGCCACGCGGAACAGTGCAATGTCCGCGTTCGCCGCTATGGCGGCCAGAATGTTCCATATGGAGCGGCGGCTGAATGACCCTGCCGCGCACCCCTTCGTTTCGCCTCGATGGCGGCTGCGCGCTGGTGACCGGTGCTTCGTCGGGCATTGGGCTGGCGGCGGCGGTGGCGTTGGCAGAGCAAGGCGCACAGGTCTGGCTTGCCGCCCGGCGTGAGGCTGAATTGCAGGACGTAGCGAGGACCATGCAGGCAGAGGGCTTCACCGTCCATGTGCTGCCGCTCGATATTTCCGATGTGGCGAAAACTGAAGTTGCGCTTGCCACATTGCCGACCTTTGATGTTCTGGTCAATTCAGCCGGCATCGCGCGTCACGGTCCTGCAATTGACACCACCCAGGAAGATTTTGACGATGCCGTCAGCCTCAATTTCCGGGCTGCTTATTTCCTGACCCGCACAGTCGCCAAGCGGCTGATCGCAGCGGGAAAGCCCGGAAGCCTGATCAACATTTCCTCGCAGATGGCCCATGTCGGCGGCATCGACCGCGCTGTTTATTCCGCAAGCAAACATGCGTTGGAAGGCATGACCAAAAGCATGGCCATCGAATGGGGCCCGCATGGCATCCGCGTGAACACCATCGCCCCGACATTCATCCGCACGCCCATGACGGCTGCCACCTTTTCAAACCCCGATCGCGCGCAATGGATTGCATCCAAGATCAAGCTTGGCCGCGTGGGAGAGCTTGAAGACATTATGGGAGCAGTCGCCTTTCTGGCCTCTGACGCCGCAAGCCTCATCACCGGAACCTCACTCATCGTCGATGGCGGCTGGACCGCTGACTGAAAGGAGACGTCATGACACCGCAGGAAATGGAAGCGCGCATTGTCCGCTACGGCGATCTGAAGCCGTGCAAAACCGCGTTCATCGATGCGCACACACCGGGCTCGAACCGCAAGGAGAACTTTACCATTATCGGCGGCGGTGTCTCGGAATCGCCTGACCAGCACGTCCACATCTGCGACACGCCGGGATTCAACATCGGCGCCGCTGGCCAGCCGCCCGCGTGCCGCAACTCGCTGCACACGCACCGCACAGCGGAAGTGTTCTTCGTCCTTTCAGGCCGCTGGCGGTTCTTTTGGGGCCGGTATGGCACCGCGGGTGAATTCATAGCCGAGGAAGGCGACATATTTAACATTCCGACAGGCATATTCCGCGCGTTTGAAAACGTCGGCACCGACTACGGAATGATCATGGCCATTCTCGGCGGCGATGATGCGGGCGGCGGTGTGGTCTGGGCGCCGCAGGTGATAACCGACGCCAAGGACTACGGATTGATACTGGGCAAGAACGGCAAGCTGTACGATACCAAGAAGGGCCAGAATCTCCCTGATGGCGTTTTGCCCATGCCGCTCTTGACCGATGAAGAGTTGAAGGAATTTCCAGAGCCAACCACGGCAGAAGTCGTCCCCAACTGCGTTGCCCGTTATTGGGATTTGATGGCTCTCAGTGACCGTCAACCGGCCAAGGTGATCGGCGAAAATGGCAAACTGCGCGACCGCCCGGGCTTCGAGGTGGAATTCCTGTCGCGCAACTCGATCCCAGACACCGCCTACACGCTCGACCGGCATGAAATCCTGATGCCGATGCGCGGACACTGGCGGCTGACATGGGATGGCGGCACCACTGCGCTCAACCCCGGCGATACAGCGGCCATCCCGCCAGGCGTTTCGCACAGCCTCAGCCCGTCGATGACCGGCGAAGCCTCGCTATACCGTGTCATGAACACCGCGGACCCCGCCGGGGCCTCTAGACGCCTGCTTTAAAGGAGCGTGAACATGTCCCTTCTCGCAACCCACGTCGGCTCGCTTCCCCGCAGCCAGGAGGTCGTCGACTTCCTCTTTGCCCGCGAGAAGGGCCAGTCTTATGATCCCGCAGACTTTGACGCCTGCATGAGCGCGGCGGTCCATGAAAATGTCCGCCGCCAGAAGCTGGCGGGCATAGACATTGTCTCGGATGGCGAGGCGTCGAAAATCAGCTACGCCACCTACGTCAAAGACCGCTATACCGGTTTTGACGGCGACAGCCCGCGCAACGCGCCTTCTGATCTGAAGCTCTTTCCAACCTTTCTCGACCGCCTGGCCAAGGAAGGCGGCACGCCGCAATATGCGCGACCCCAATGTGTCGGCCCTGTCGCGTCCAAGGGCCAGGGAGAGCTACAGAAGGACATTGCCAACCTGAAATCCGCCATGGCGGCGCATGGAGTCGAGCGCGGTTTCATGAACGCGGCATCTCCCGGTGTCATCAGCCTGTTCCTGCAAAATGCCCACTACACAAACCGCGAGGCCTATCTGTCGGCGCTGGCTGACGCGATGTCTGGAGAGTATCGCACGATCCTGGACGCAGGGCTTGAGCTTCAGCTCGACTGCCCCGACCTTGCGCTCTCGCGGCACATGTTGTTTGCAGACCTGTCTGACGCAGAATTTCTCAAGATTGCCGCCACGCATGTCGAAGCTCTGGAGCTGGCGCTCAAGGGCCTGCCGCGCGAGCGCATCCGCCTGCATATCTGCTGGGGCAACTATGAGGGCCCGCATGTCTGCGACATCGATATGGCAAAGGTCTTTCCACTCTTGATGAAGGTTCCGGCGACCTACATTTTGTTCGAAACAGCCAACCCGCGCCACGGCCATGAGTGGACAGTCTTCCGTGACCGCGCGGCAGAAATACCTGACGACAAGGTGCTTATTCCCGGCGCAGTAGATACCACGACGAATTTTGTTGAGCATCCGGATCTCGTTGCACAACGGCTTGAGCGCTTCACCGGCATCCTCGGCAAGGAACGCGTCATCGCCGGTTCGGACTGTGGCTTTGGCACGTTCGCAGGCTATGGCGCGGTCGATCCGGAAATCGCCTGGGCCAAGCTTGCAGCGCTGAAAGAAGGCGCGCGGCGGGTGAAATGACGCCACTTGTGCTGATCCCCGGCATGATGTGCGACGCACGGATGTGGGGCGGCTTTTCTGCTGGCCCCCGCCATATGATTCACGCCCTTCCAACAGAGCACGATACTGTTCAGGCACTTGCTGCTGCCATTCTTGAAGCCGCACCTGAGCGCTTTGCTCTTGCCGGCCTGTCCATGGGTGGCATTGTCGCGATGGAGATTTTCGCGCAGGCTCCCGAACGGGTCGAGCGGCTTGCGCTTCTTGACACCAATCCGCGCGCGGAAACCCCGGAAGCGCGAGCGCGCCGTGCACCACAAATCGCCAGAGCGCTCGCAGGCGGACTTTCGGCGGTGCTGCGCGAAGATATGAAGCCGAATTATCTCGCGCCAAGTCCCAACAAGAAGGCCATACTTGACCTGTGCATGGACATGGCACTTGCGCTGGGTCCGGAGGTTTTCGCCCGCCAGTCCGCAGCCTTGCGCGACCGTCGCGATCAAACCGCCACCCTTGCCGCGTTCAAACGGCCGGCGCTGGTGCTGATGGGCGAGGAGGATAGCCTGTGCCCGCGCGACCGGCATGATGAGATGCATGCGCTCATGCCGCAGTCGCTCTTCGTAATCGTTCCGGGCGCAGGCCATCTGCCGACACTGGAAAACCCCGAATACACTGCCACCCATCTGATGGACTGGCTCTCAACCCCACGATAGGACCACCATGATCAACACCATGCACGCCCATTTCGCCGCCGGAGGCAAAGCCGTCAACGGCTGGTGCGCGCTGCCGTCACCGGTCACGGCCGAGATCATGGGTCGACAGGGCTTTGATCTGATGACGGTCGATCTGCAACACGGGCTGATAGATTATCAGATGGCGCTCACCATGCTGCAGGTGCTGCAGGGCTTGCCAGCGCCCGTTCTGGCCCGCGTGCCGTGGAATGAGCCAGGCATCGTGATGAAATGCCTTGATGCAGGCTTTCAAGGCATAATCTGCCCGATGATCAATACGGTCGGCGACGCCGAGCGCCTGGTCCAATCCGCCCGCTACGCGCCCATGGGCAGCCGCTCGTTCGGACCTATCCGCGCCAATCTTGTGCATGGCGCGGGCTACGTCAAAACCGCCAACGCCACAGTTATGGTCTTCGCCATGATCGAGACGCGCGAGGCGCTTGGCAATCTTGATGCAATCCTCGCCGTCAAAGGCATCGACGGCATATACGTCGGCCCCTCCGATCTTGGGTTGTCGATGGGACATGAACCCACACTCGATCCTTCAGCGCCGGAAGTGCTGGATGCAATCACCGCCATCGCTGCCCGCACCAAAGCGGCGGGGCGACTGGCAGGCGTTCACACGGGATCGGCAGAGATGGTCCAGCGCGCCTTCTCGCAAGGTTATGACTTCGCCTCGCTGTTGACGGACGCAAGGATGTTCACATCCGCCATTGCCGCCCAGCTCGCAGCCGTCCGTCACACCACCGCTAAAGATGTAAAGGGCTACTAGCCCGCGCCGATCTGCATCTCTATCTGCTTCCAGTTGGCGATTTCATCATAGAGCGTGAACTCGCGGTTGATGCCCCACGGGCCGAACTCGCAATGGCTGATTCCCATTACATGCACCTCTGCGCCGGTCGGAGTGCTATGATGGCATGACTCCCTTTTGCATCGGCACCCAATACAGAGATTCTATCGCTGAATCAAAATGGTCGGTGCATTTGGGTAAGCACTTCAACCACGGCAATAAAGTTCGCAACCCGCCTGATAGTTCCATCGCGGTATCCGATAGCGATGATGCTAAGCGGCATGTCGGCAATTTGTTTGAACACAACACCAGGGCGCGCATAGAACCGCGCGGTGCTCTCGGCCGTTATGCTGATCCCGCGGCCAGTTGACACGGCCTGAAGCTCAGTTTCAACCGTTGCTGCTTCAAATGCAATATTTGCCGGGCGGTTGTGACGGTGCTCTACGGCGATCCAGTAATCCCTCCAGATGCTTTGACCTGGAGCCGCAATGATGGGCTCGTCGAGGATGTCACTTAAGGTGACGAACGGGGCGCTATCAAGACGATGTCCGACGGGCAGGCAGACCACGCAAGGCTCCCGAGCAAGATCAAAAAAGGTGACGCCGGTAATGCCAAGCGGCGGGCGAACGATGGCGCAATCGACCGCGCCAGAGGCAAGTCCGGCGGTTGGGTCACTAAAATCGTACTCGGTGAGTACAAGCGTCGATTCAGGGTGGCGCAGCTTGAATTCACGAACAATGTCAGGGATGAATTCCAGTGCCGTTCCAATAAGGTAGCCGACGCGAAGCTCATTTCTTACAGTCTTTTGCAGCGCGCCGATCTCGGTTTGAAAGTGATCCATATTCTGACAAAGGCTTTGCGCGCCGACCAAAAGTGTCTGCCCAAGCGGCGTCAGACCGACGCTGCGGGTGGTGCGTTCAAAAAGGGAAAACCCTAAATTGTCTTCGAACTGCCGAATCGTCTGCGACAAGGCGGGTTGCGACACAAACAACTTCTCTGCCGCCCGAACATAGCTTTTTTCCTGCGCCACGGCCAGAAAGGCGCGGATGTGACGAAAGTGAATATTCATAAGGGCCATGAATTAATCCATCAGGAAATCGTCCTTGTTGTCAAGTGGCGTTGCTTATTAATTGAGGCAACTTATTTAAGGAGCAGCCATGATGGACACCACTCAATCGGCAAGCGTTGAGGTACTGGATCGCGGCAAAACGTCGTTGGTCCACGACCCGCGTGATGGGGACAAAAGTAAGATCACGCTAGTTAAGGCCAAGGGGTCTTTAGTCTGGGATGACAAGGGGCGTGAATATCTGGACTGCACCTCGCAGGCCTGGTCGAACAGCCTTGGCGCTAATGATGACCGCGTGGTTGAGGCCGCAATCGCGCAACTGCGCGAGATCACCCACGCGCGCCCGAACTTCAATACCATACCTTTACTGCAACTGACATCAAAGCTGCGCGAAATTTCCCCCGGGGATCTGAACCGGATCGGCTATTGCCTGCACGGAAGTCTGGCCGTTGAAATGGCCCTGAAGCTGGCGTTCAAGAATTGCCCCGGTGCGCGCAATGTCATTGTAATGCAGGACAGCTACCACGGTCGTTCGCTGGTCACGTTGGCGGCAAGCTGGCCACATCCGAACAACCCGTTCTACGCGATGCAGCCCCAATGCTTTACTCGCGTTCCTCATCCTGACAGCTACCGCCCGCGCATGGGTATGGATATCGAGGCGGAAACCCGGCTGTGCCTGAACCTGCTGGAAGACACCATAACCAAGGGCGTGGACGGCGGTGTTGCAGCAATCATCATCGAGCCGATTCTGGGCAATGGCGGGCATATCGTTGTCGGCAAGGCCTATCTTGAAGGCCTGCGCGAGATTTGCACAAAGCACGGCATTGTCCTGATATTCGACGAGATTCAGAGTTGCTTTGGTCGCACCGGCGAGATGTTTGCAGCTGACTACTACGGCGTCACTCCAGACATCATGACCTTTGGCAAAGGCGTTGGCGGCGGCTTCCCGCTGGCCGGTATCATGGCCAGCGACAAGCTGAACGGTTTTGAAACAGGCGAAGACGCGCTGACCTTCGGACAGTTTCCTGTGGCAATGGCGGCAGCCGTCGCGACACTAGATGCGATAATCGCAGACGATCTGTGCGGAAAAGCTCGGGCATGCGGTCAGTATGCAACCCAGCGTTTGCACGAGATGTCGGAACGTCACAGGCTAATCGGTGACATTCGCGGGCCGGGGCTATTTGTATCGATCGAACTGGTCAAAGATCGTAAGATCAAGGAACCCGCCCAAAAGGCAACGTCCGAGGTCTATAAGCGCGGCGTTGAAAAGGGTGTTCTGTTTGGCGAGGCGCGCTATGCGGGCTTGGGCAACCTGATCAAGATCAAGCCGCCGCTGGATTGCACCCACGAGCAGATGTCGCATGCGTTGGATGTGCTTGACGACGTACTTGGCAGCATCGAAGCCGACGGAATCGCGTAATTTCACTTTACACCCACAGAACCCGTTATGGGGCAGCAAAACCGAGAGGATAAATCATGACCCATATGACCAGACGTGCCATGCTGTCATCGGCAGCAATAGCTACGCTTTCTGCCCCGTTTGTACGCCCGTCATGGGCCGCCACACCCGAATTGCGCGCTCTGATGTGGGAAGCTTACGTCCTTCCGGATGTCGTTTCGGCTTTTGAAGAGGCACACAAAGTCAAATTTGTGCCATCGTTCTTTGATGGCAACTCTGAGGCCTATAACAAGTTACGCGTCGGCGGCTCAAAAGAATTTGATCTGGTGCAGGCAGACGGCTTCTGGCCGCAACTCTATTTTCGCGAAGGGCTAATCCGGGCGGTAGATTACGCTGCGGTTCCGGGGGCAGCAGGCTATTTGCCGGAATTCACGCCTAAGGCTTTTAAGGTGCTGACAGATCCGGCATCGGGTGTCAAAATTGGCTTTCCGTTCTGCTGGGGTGCCTATGGCATCACCTATGACGCTGCAGTCGTCAACCCTGATAAGACGCAATCCATCGCCTGCATGTTCGATGCCGAATGGGCTGGCCGCCTGTCAACCAGCGCACGTTTTGAAGAGAACATCGCGCTGGCCGCTCTGCTTGTCACCGCCGAAATGGGCACCCGCGAGGCTCCCCGCCCCGATGGCAAGGCCTTTAACCCCTATGTGTTGACCGACGATGAACTTGCCGGCGTGCAAAAAATGCTGATCCAGCAAAAGGGTCTCCTGTTGACTCGGTATCAGGACAACCCGACGCTATTTCAGCTGCTACAGACAGGGGCCGTTGTTGCGGCGACTGAGTTTGCACAAGTTTATCGCCAATTACTGACTGCAACGGACGGCATGACCAAGGGCGATTTCCGTCACACCTTGCAGCCGAAAGAGGGTGGTCTTGGCTGGGTGGATACCTGGCTCGTGACGACGGGAGTTGCGGATGGCCAGAAGATGGATCTGTGTAACGCCTTTGTTGACAAAATGATTTCGCCTCCGGTGATGAAGCGGATCGGTGAAGTTGCCGGATGCTCGACCACAATTGATCTGCGCGCTGACGCAACCGAAGACGAACGCAAGTTGTTTCTTATGGACCGTTCAAGCGAGATTGCAGGCCTGTTCATGTTTGATCAGCCATCGTCACCCGAAAAATGGGAGCGTGTCTGGTCTAATGTTCAAGCCGCCTGATTTGTAAATTTTCAGCATCGTGCAGCCTTGGCTGCACGATGCACTTCACAGGTGAATTCTAATGACCGACGCTAATACTTATATCAAGATAGACGGCGTATCACGCCACTACGGAGCATTGAAAGCGCTACACAATCTGACAATTGATATTGCCAAACATGAGTTCATCGCCATCCTTGGCCCCAGCGGATCGGGTAAGTCTACGCTATTGCGCCTGATTGCTGGGCTCGACCGCCCGTCGGAAGGGAGGATTTTTTTCAAGGGTCAGGATGTGACCGCCTTGCCGCCACACAAACGCGGCATCGGTATGGTGTTTCAAGAATTTCTGCTGTTTCCGCACCGCACCGTGCGCGAAAACCTCGCCTTTCCCTTGCGCATGACCAATGACTCTCCAGAAATGATCAAGGAACGACTGGAGTGGGCGGAAGGGATTTTATCTCTGAACGGTTTGATGGACCGTTACCCAAATCAGCTTTCGGGCGGCCAGCAACAGCGCGTGGCTCTTGGACGCGGCTTGGTTGCCAATCCGACGTTGTTGCTTCTAGACGAACCACTGGCGAACCTAGACCGCGAACTTCGCCAAGAGATGGAGGTGGAAATCCGCCGATATCAAAAGCAGCTCGGAATCCCTTTTATTTATGTCACCCACAACCAGGAAGAAGCCCTGTCCATGTCGGACCGTGTGGCCGTCATCAACAAGGGCAGGCTTGAGGCATTGGGCGAGCGGCAAGAAATCTACGATCACCCCAACACGCCATTCGTGGCGCGTTTCGTTGGACGCTCAACTCGGTTTGACGCAGTTTCTGACGGCAAAGGCACAATGAACATCGCCGCCCACGGTATTTCCTTTAACCCGACAACAACAGTTCCCGCCGGAAAGTATGATGTTTTCGTTAAAAACGAACGCTTTGTGATGGGGCCAGCGGGCGGCCCTGGCATCCAATGCACCGTGATCGACGTAGTTCTGCGCGGGCCTTTCCTGGAATACATCTTGGAGGCAACCAACAAAACTCGTATCATCACTGTTCAATCCAAACGCAAAGACCAGCAAGGCCTCGGAGAGGCGCTATCGCTGACTTGGGACGCAAGCCTTTGCCACATTTTTCCGGCGGAGGGTTGAGTGATGTCAGAACCAAACGCTGCAACGAACAAGCGCCTGTTTTTGTACGTACCCACAACGTTTCTGTTCCTGTTCTTTGTGTTGCCGCTGATTGCTCTGGTCGTACTCAGCTTATGGCAGACCGAGAACTACAAGATTGTCCACGAGTGGACGATGATGAACTACGTCACGTTGGCGACAGAGACTGCCTATATTACCTTTTTTGTCCGGTCGCTTGTGATGGCCATTCTTGTGTCGATTTTTCTCGTAATCGTAGCTTGGCCGATCGCGTTTTTCATCGTGCGGTTTGGCGGGAAGTACAAACTCATCTTCTCTCTGTTGTTAGCCGTGCCGTTCCTGTCGGGCGAGGTTTTGAGACTGATCGCACTGCAAGGCATGCTAGGGCCAGCCGGATTGATCAACGGAGGCCTGATCAGGCTAGGCGCAGCGCCGTTGCGCTTTATCATGTATTCCAATTCAGCCACCTTCATCGCCTTCGTCTACTTGTATCTGCCGATGACGGTGACGACAATCTACCTGTCGTTGCTGAACTTCGACATGCGGCTGACTTCTGCAGCCAGCGCCTGTGGTGCCGGTCGGTCGCGGATATTCTTTGAAGTGATCTGGCCGCTAAACTTGTCGGGGACAATCATAGGCTTTCTTTTGGCCTTCATACCTACGCTGTCAGCCTCGCTGGCGCCGCGCTTTCTGGGGGGCCCAAATGGCACGCTATACGGCATGTCGATGGCTCAGCAATTTGGCGAATCCGGAACCTGGGCGCTTGGGGCCGCGATGGGCGTCGTGTTGGTGCTGTTTTCGGTGGCATCACTGGTGGTCCTTAGCCGCGCCGTCAATCTGCGGCGAACCGGCTTTACTGGAATGGAGCGTTGAAAGTGGAAAGCATGACCTTCAAGGACTTCGCTACGAAATGGTCGATGGGTTTGATCCTGATCGTGGCCTATGTCTTCCTTTATATGCCCATCCTGCACATCCTGTTCGCGTCACTATCCAATCACCCGAACTTTCCCTATCCGCCGGACTTCAACCCCAAAAGCTATGTCAGTCTGACGACCAATTCTATTTATCAGGGTGCATTCATCAACAGCATGATCATCGCAACCTGTACTGCCATTCTTTCCACCGTGATGGGATTTCTGGCTACCATAGGCGTGTTGCGGTTTGCCGGGCGGCGGGCGCTATTCTACGCGGTGTTCTTCGCAGGACCGCTGTTTGTGTCGGAAATCTTGCTTGGGATTTCCAGCATGTCCCTGTATTACCTTGTTTTTGGGTTGCAGGGTAACATGGTCACGGCGATCATCGCCAACTCAGTCCATACTTTCAGTTTCAGCTTTCTGGTCATGGCAGCAATGCTGTATAAGTATGACTGGCGTATGAATGAGGCGGCGATTGTTTGCGGTGCCACACCGTTGCGCGCCTTTCGCGAGGTGATGCTGCCGCTGACATGGTCCGGCATACTGGGCAGCCTGATCGTCGCGTTTGTGCTGGCGCTGAACGGGCTCGACATCAGCTTCTACCTACTTGGAGCGACACCGACCATGCCTTCGGTAGCTTGGGGCGCGTTGCGTTATGGGGTCAAACCCGAGCTTTACGCGCTTTCGTCGATCGTCAATGTTGTAGTGTTCCTGGCAATCATCTGGCTTTATCTGAAAGTAAGGGCCGACAAGACAGCCACAGCTGAATAACAGTGGCTCTGCGGCGTCGATTGTCGCCATACGCTACCTGAAAATGCGGCATAATCTATCGCATCAACAAACGAAAAATTCCAATACACAAACTGTTTTGCTGACCCGTTTTATATAACGACGGCCAACAAGGAGACATCAAAATGTTTGGATCTGTGGCGACCCTGGCCTTTGTGCCCTCCGGCTATGATTTTAATAGTTACGGAAGAACTTTTGAGCCAACTATTGGCGATAGAAATGAACCAAAACGCTCTCGTTGGAGTGGCTGGTTGGTGGCGACCATCCGGCGGGCTTTGCTTGTTTCTAGGGACGGCCGGTAATGGTGTTTGACCGGAATTGGCGACTGCCTATCGGTCTCAGTACAAGGCTTGCCCTTTGTCTTGGTCGTTAGAAGAGATGCCAGACTTAAAGAAGTGATTGCAGTCATTCGGCTTCAACGCGGCCTAAAGAAAGTGAAAGATTAAAATGCACGGCGTCGTCCATCTCACATCGCCGCAGCGCGTCTTCACGATGTTTGCAATCTATGCGTTTTCGATGGGAAGCATTTTCCCGCGTCTTGGGGATATTCAGCGCGGGCTTGGCGTCGAAGAGGGCGCGTTAGGCTTAGCGTTGATGGGCACCCCTTTCGGGACTTTCCTTTCGCTGACCTTCGCCGCACCCCTGCTGGAACGTCTGGGTCTGCGGTCCGCGGTGCTTTTCGGCCTACCGTTGCTTGCTAGTCTTTATGCAGTGGCGGTCCAAGCCCCTTCAGCGTTGGCTTTCTTTGTCCTTTTGCTTCCAGTCGGGCTGGTCATTGGCTGCTTTGAGATCATCCTAAATGTCGAAGCGGATCGGACCGAGCATCAGGTTGCCTACCGCATTATGAACCGTGCCCATGCGTTCTGGAGCATTGGCTTCTTCCTGGCGGGCGGCTTGGGTGCCGTGCTAGCCTCAGCCGGAATTTCTCCTCAGTTGCATCTCGTTGGCGTGGCAATTGTCAGCACAGCCGCTGTTCTGCTTCTCCTTCGTGATTTTCATCCTGCGGCCGAGCGGCAGGCCGAAAACGCTGAAGGTGCTCGCCGATTTGCCGCTCCGACACCGGCAATCCTGCTTCTTGTGGCGTTTACGGTCAGTGCGATGCTGCTGGAGGGGGGCAGCATGGATTGGTCGGCCATATACATGCGTGACACCTTCCTTGCGGGCCCTTTCATGTCAGGCATTGCCGTTGCGGCCTTCGCCGCCTCACAGGCCGTCGCTCGCTATTTCGCGGACATCTTCATCGACCGCAACTCGCCCGCGAAAGTTGCACGAGCCATGCTGGTCCTGCTCTTCTTCGGTTGCACCATAATTGTGGTTTCGCCGAACGCCATTTTATCGATCTGCGGCTTTGCCCTGATGGGGCTTGGAACGAGTGTGATCTTTCCGCTTGCAATGTCGGCTGCAGCGCAGCGGGAGGATCGTTCGGCTGTTCTGAACGTCGCCGCATTAGCGCAGCTTTCCTTCATGATGTTTCTGGTTGGCCCACCGCTTCTCGGCTTAGTTGCAGAGCACTGGGGCCTCAGGCTGTCGTACGCTATCGCTCTGCCGCTTATCTTGCTGAGCTTCGCTACTGCGCATGTATTGGTCAAGGAAAGATCAGAGAAGTGACGCACAAGATGCATTTGGCTGGGGCTGAAGCATCGCAGGTTTTGTTGACCCTCGTTCCAAAGTTTTGATTTGGGGAAAAAAAGCAATCCGTTATCGCGTGATGTCGGTAAGGTAGGGCCCGATGATGCACAACCGCGATATCCGGGATCAGCGCCTATGGCACAGAATTGAAGGTTTGATTTAAGGCGTTTTCGGTTCTCGTCATAGACGAAGGAACGAACAAGTAAACGAAGTCTCACGGCGGCAAGCGATCTGCTGAACATGTTGTCAAAGATATCGGCCGGGCAACCCGGCAACACGGCTCATCCGAAGACTAGATCCGGATTGTTCTGGAAGGCCTGCGAGGCGAAGACAGCATTGCTGAGCTTTGCCGCAAGGAAGGCATTGCGCGGAGCTTGCATTACACTTGTTCGAAACAGTTTTTGGAGGCTGGTATGCGTCGGCTGGCTGGCGACACGGCTTGTGGAGAACAGTTCCTTAAAAAAACATGATCGCGGATGGGGGCGACGACGAATGAGATACCCCGCATGCAAGAAACTTGAGATCATCAAAATTGTCGAACAGTCGCACTTGCCAGCAAAGAAGACGCTCGATCAGTTGGGTATCGCGAGTCGGACATTCTACCGATGGTATGATCGCTATCGTGAAGGCGGGCCAGAGGCACTGGACGACCGGCAATCACGGCCGAACAGGGTCTGGAACCGCATTGCGCCCGACATCCAGAGCCGGATCATCGAGATGGCTCTGGAATGGAACAATCTGAACTGTTCCGGCGGGAACTGGCGGTGCGCTTTAACGATGAGAAGCACTACTTCGTGTCGGAAGCCACGGTCTATCAACTGCTCAATGCGTATGATCTCATCACCAGCCCCGCCTTTGTGGTGATCAAGGCGGCGGAAGTCTTTCACACCAAAAACACGCATGCTCAACGCTAAAACTGTGCCGTAGACACAATCATCGTCTGAACTTCGGTAACCTTTGACAAAACCTCAATCCGTTGCAAATCGCGCTCGCTCATCACAATCAGTCCCATCTGCAATCTCCCACACGACGAACTGCGGGAAGTGTGACATTCTTACTTTGCAGAAACAGGACATTCTAACTTTGCGGCTACATTCTCCATTCGCATAAGGTTTGTTACGGAACTTCTTATCAAAGTATCGGCTATTTTTGCCACTGATTTTACCCATTAAGGATGAAATCCAAGATGCCTTACCAATTGTTGGCGACGCAATCGAGGTTACAAATCCTTCTTTGTGTTACCCATACGCACGAACGACAACATCCGGGGCCGTCGCAAGGGCACATATTTTATACGTGTGGCGGGAGAGCGCCGTGTTTGGCGCGCACTCACATCTCGCTTCATCTGGCATGCCGACGCTGGCGGTACCGGATTGTCAATTCGATGTAACTTCTGCATCAAAGAGCGAGATACTCAAACAACCTGGCAACCGCCTCAGCACCTGGATCGACATGTCCTTCAAGCTGCGCGGCGCTGATGTAAGATGAGCGCCCGGCCTTCGCCTGAAGCAAGGTAGCGGTGAAATTCGCACCCTTGCGTGCTGCGACGGCTGCGTCCCTGATACCATTTTCAAGTGCGGCAAGGGCCGGAGACAAAGCGTCCACCATGGTGCGGTCGCCAAGACTTGCGCCGCCGATTTCCTGCATACGCATCAGGCCTGCTTTCAAAGCCTCGCGCATGGGAAGTCCACTCGAGGCGCCGTCACCTGCCGCCGCGAAGAAGATCGCCAAAAGCACTCCTGAGGAGCCACCCATTGTCTGGCTCAATTCCTGCCCGATCGCCCGGTAAAGCTGGGTGTGGTCTGAAAGGGGCAGTTTATCCATCGCGCCAATGAGCGCGCGCGCGGCACCGGCAAGCGTCGAGCCGGTGTCGCCGTCGCCGGATTTTGCGTCAAGCGCGTTGAGATCGGCTTCGATGGAAATCAGCAACTCGCAGCAGCCAGTGAGGAATTCGCGTGTCTGTTTGTGGTCTGACGGCAAGGGCATGATGGGCGTTAACCCGTCAGGCAATCCGACAATCTCGATTGGTGCGATGCGGCTGACACCGGGCCATGCTGCCAATGCGGTTTCCGTTTCCAAAGCGATGAGATCTGCGTCGCTCGCCGGGTAGACCGAAACTGAAAAGCCATGCATGTCCAGCGATGTCATCATGGTTGCCGGGCCGATGATATGGGATATCCTGGACGAAACTGGCGAGCAGATCAGTTCATTCAGCAGAACTGACATCTCGAGCACAGATGTGCCGCCCAAATTGTTCAGAATCGCAACATGCGGCCCATCACCCATGACGGGACTCAATTTTCCAATCACGGCCGCCATCGCTTGTCTGGCACCCTGGAACGCAATCTGCTCAACGCCAGCCTCACCATGAATTCCAAGGCCTAGTTCTGCCATGCCGCGCGGGATGCGGTCCTCTTTAGGCGAGCCTGGAATGGTGCAGGTATCAAGCGACATGCCAATGCTTTTGGTGCCGCTTATGACCCTCAGCGCTGCCTCGGAGACGGCGGAAAGGTCCGCACCTGCCTCCGCCAATGCCCCGGCGATCTTGTGCACAAACAAGGTGCCTGCAACGCCGCGCGCCTGCGGCAAATCCGGCAAGGCGGCGTCATCGTCGACAATGACCATGCTGACATTGTGCCCGAACGCGCGGGCCCGCTCTGCGGCAAGACCAAAGTTCAATCGGTCCCCGGTGTAGTTCTTGACGATGAGCAGACAGCCGGCCGGGCCGGTTACCGCGAGTATGCCGGCAAGGACCGCGTCGACAGAAGGGGATGCAAACACGTCGCCGCAAACGGCGGCCGTAAGCATTCCTTTGCCGACAAAGCCAGCGTGCGCAGGTTCGTGGCCGGAACCGCCGCCAGAAACAAGCGCGACCCTGGATTTGTCCCAGTCCCGGCGGATGACCACCCTCACATGGGGATAGCCGTCCAGGCGCGCGAGTTTCCCGCCAGACGCCGCGACAATACCATCGACCGCTTCGGTGACGATATCCTCTTTCTTGTTCATGAACTGCGACATGCTTGGCTCCTCCTACGCAATGCGTGCGCGATCCGCGCCGAAATAGAACGGCTTGAATGGCTCGATTTTCACGATGTCGCCTGCACGCAGTCGCGTGTGCGCATCTGTGACCGTGATCAGATCGTGATTTTTGAATGACAGGTGCAGGCGCGTCTGGTCACCCAGATGCTCGACCCGCATGACAATGCTGTCCTCGCCTTTGCCTTGAATGATCTGCTCAGGTCTGAGACCAATCGTTGCCGCACCTTGAGGCGCGCCCGCGAACAGGCTGGCAGGCAGAACATTGATCCTTGGCTGCCCGAGCCGGCTGGCGGCATAAATGCTGACCGGGTTTTCGTAGATTTCTCGCGGTGAGCCGAACTGCACGAGCCTTCCGGTGTCGAAGACGCCGATATGCGTGGCCATTGTCATGGCCTCGATCTGATCATGAGTGACGTAAAGCAAAGTGGCGCCGCTGCTGGCTTGAATCCGCTTCAGCTCGACGCGGAGATCGGCGCGCAGTTTAGCATCAAGCGAGCTCAGCGGCTCGTCCATCAGATATATTGACGGGTTCCTGACCAGAGCACGTCCAATCGACACGCGTTGCATCTCGCCGCCGGAAAGCGCCGTCGCCTTGTTGTCCAGCTTATGCGAGATCTGCAGGACCTGCGAGACTTCCCTGATCTTGCGTTCAATTTCCGCGGGGCTGGTTCTCAGCAAAGGCGATTTAAGCGGAAAGGCTAGATTCTCCCGCACTGTCAGATGCGGATACAGCGAATATTGCTGGAACACCATCGCGACGTTTCGCTGCGCCGGCGTCAGCCCATTCATCGAGCGGCCGCCGATGAATATCTCGCCGGAGTCCGGCTGATCGAGGCCGGACACCAAGCGCAGCGTTGTTGTCTTGCCCGCACCTGTCGGACCGAGCATGACGACAAAAGAGCCGTCCGGAATTGTCATGGATACATCATCAAGCGCCCGGGTGCCGCCGAAGCTTTTGCTGATGTTCCGCAATGTCACCTCAGCCACGGTTCAGCACTCCTTCATTCGCCTCGGAAACCAGCGCCCTGTCCCGCTCGCCTTCAAAAATGGTCAGCGTTCTGGCGTCAAACTCAAGGCCGACGGTTTCGTGAACATTGGCGATTGCGCCGGAGGGTGCCCTCGCCTTGATTTCACCGTTTGGTGTGGCAAGCGTCACGATCTGTGTGGTACCCAGATATTCGGTGGCGATAACCTTGGCCCGGTAATTGGAGGTGTCGGAGAACCGGACATGCTCTGGACGAACGCCAAGAGTCAGTTGGCCCCTCGCCCCTTCCCTTGAAGCCGGGATGCTGAAGGCTACGCCATTCAGCGCAACAGAGGTGGCTCCGATGCCGATCATGCCTTCAAAATTGAGAAAATTCATCGCTGGAGAACCGATGAATTTGGCGACAAATTTCGTTGCCGGCCAATCGTAGATCTGCTGCGGCACACCGAACTGCTCTATAACTCCGTGGTTCATCACCACGATCTTGTCGCCCATCTGCATGGCTTCGAGCTGGTCATGGGTGACATAGACCGTAGTTGCATGCATCCGGTCGTGGAGCGCGCGCAATTCTTCCGCCATATGCTCGCGGAATTCGGCATCCAGCGCGCCGAGCGGCTCATCCATGAGGAAGGCCTTGGGATCGCGGACAATCGCGCGGCCAAGCGCCACCCTTTGGCGGTCTCCGCCGGAAAGCCCGCCGACCGGCTTGTTCAAAATGGCGGTGATCCCCAGAATCTCGGCGACTTCCGTCACCTTCTTTTTCACCGCAGCCTTGGGCATGCCCTGGCTGACCAGCGGATACGCCATGTTCTTGCCGACATTCATGTGCGGATAGAGCGCGAACATCTGAAACACGAAGGCGATGTCGCGCTTGCTGGCGGGCTTCTGGCCAACCTCGTCGCCATCAATGTAAATCTCGCCGCTGGTGGGCAATTCCAGTCCCGCCATCATCCGCAGTGTCGTGGTTTTGCCGCAGCCGGATGGTCCCAGGAGCATGAAGAATTCGCCGTCCTCAACGGTAAAGCTTGAAGACTTCACCGCATTGAAAGACCCGAAGTCCTTGCGCACGTTTTTGATTTTGATTTGCGCCATCGGTTACTCCGGGAAATGGCTGACGATGATGAACATCACCGTGCCGATCAGCGTGATGACAAATGAGTAGGTGAACATCCACAGTGCAAAAGGCTGCATCAGCATGAACACGCCGAGCGCGATCAGCACGGAGGCCACCAGTTCCCAGGGACCGCGCTTGACGCGCAGCAGGCCATTGATGAAACGGCTCATTTGCGTACCGCTCCGAAGGTGATGCCGCGAAGCAGGTGCTTGCGCAGAAGAATTGTGAAAACCATGACCGGGACAAGAAAGATCGTTGCGCCTGCGGCGACGGCCGGCCAGTCAAGACCGCCAGAGCCGATGATTGTGGGGATGAACGGCGGGGCCGTTTGCGCAGCGCCGGAGGTCAGAAGAACCGCCAGCGCATATTCGTTCCAGGCAAAGATCAGACAGAAGATCGCGGTCGATGCGATGCCAGCAGCAGCCTGCGGCAGGACTACCTTGTAAAACGCCTGGAACCGCGTGTACCCGTCAATCAGCGCCGCCTCCTCATACTCAATCGGAATCTCGTCGATGAAGCCGTTGATGAGCCACACCGCGAGCGAAAGATTGATCGCCGTGTAGAGAAGGATCATTCCAGCGTGGGTGTCATTGAGGCCAAGCTGGCGGAACATCAGGAAGATAGGGATGGCCACGGCGATCGGCGGCATCATCCGGGTCGACAGGATGAAGAACAGAAGATCATCTTTCAGCGGCACTTTGAAACGCGAGAACGCATATGCAGCAGCCGTGCCGAGCACGATGGCGAAGAAAGTGGAGCTGAAACCGATGATCACCGAATTGAAAAACCGCTCGCCATAGCGCGAGGGACCGGAGATGATCATGCCGTACTGCCGTACGATCCGGTCGTACCATGTTGCCGGCTCGCCCAGCTGCTCAAGCATTTCCGGGGTTGCGCGCGTGCGGGCCGTGAAAAGGTTCACATAGCCTTCAAGCGTTGGCTCAAATAGAACCTTGGGCGGATAGGCGATTGCATCTGACGGCGACTTGAACCCGGTTGCGATGATCCACAGCAGTGGCGTGATCGTGACGAGCGCATAGAAGACGACCAGCGTTCCTGCCACCCATTTCTGCAGCTTGGATGGTTCTGTGACCGAATAACCGCTCATCTTTCTTTGACCTTCTTCAATGCCTTCACGTAGATTGAGGCGAGACCAAACACCGTCACGAACAGGATCACGGCATAGGCCGAGGAATAGCCGGTGCGCCATTTCTCGAACGCTTCACGCTTCAGGTTGATCGACGTCAGTTCGGTCGTCGAGCCAGGTCCGCCGCCGGTCAGTTGCACGACAAGATCAAACATCTTGAAGTTCTCGATGCCGCGAAACAGGATCGCAAGCATCAGAAAAGGCAGGATCATGGGAATGGTGATCGTCCAGAACTGCCGCCATTTGCTGGCCCGGTCGCACTCTGCGGCCTCGTAGATGCTGTCGGGTATTGAGCGCAGACCGGCGAGGCAGATAAGCATCACAAACGGCGTCCACATCCACGTGTCGACAATCACGATTGCCCACGGTGCCAGCGACACGTCGCCGATCATGGAGAAGCTTGACGGGTCGGTGCCAGTCAGGAACCCGACCACGTAATTGAAGAGGCCGATTTGCGGCTGATAGAGAAATGTCCAGAAGTTGCCGACAACTGCAGGGCTCAGCATCATCGGGAAGACGATGATGGTCGTCCATAGATCGTTGCCCCTGAATTTCTTGTTGATCAGGTAAGCGAGCGCAAAGCCGATGAGCACCTGCAGGGAAATGGTCCAGAACAGAAAATGCGCTGTCGCCTGCATCGTGCTCGAGATGTCGGGATCGGCAAGTATGCGCCGGTAGTTATCCAGGCCGACAAACTGGACTTCGGCATTGGGTCTGTTGACGCGGAAATTGGTGAAGCTGAGCCTGACTGTCCAAATGAGCGGAAAAATGTTGATGGCAAGCAGCAGAACAATGGTGGGCGCAACGAAAATCCAGGCAAGCGCGCGGTCCGATAGACCCTTCATGCTGGCTGCAGGATTCGGTGATACTGCACTCCCGGCGCGCTCGGCTGGAGAGTTGGACATGGCTCGCCCTCAAATTAAGTCATTGGGAATTGTGGGCACAGGGCTTGGCAAAACGCCAGACCCTGTGCACACGCTGATCCGCCGGGAAAACGGTGCGATCAGATCTGGCGGCTATTTGCCTTCGTCTTTGAACACGGCAGCCCAATCGGCAGCCAGACCATCCATGGCTTCTTTCGCAGTGCCTTGTCCCGCAACCACATAGTCATGGAAGCGCTTTTGCGAGGCTTGCAGAAGTGATGCGTAGCTCGGTTCGGCCCAGAAGTCCTTCACGATTGCCATCGAATCCAGGAACGTCTGCGCGTAAGGCTGGCTTGTGGCAAAGCCCGGATCATTGACGACAGCGTTGAGCGCCGAATAGCCGCCAAGCTTCCACCACTGCGCCTGTATCTCCGGCTGGGCGAACCACTTGATGTATTCCAGCGCGGCTGCCTGGTCGTCTGAGTTTGCCACAACCGAAACGCCCTGTCCGCCGAGCTGGGCGAACTGCTTGCCGCCAGGACCTGCCGGATTGGGGAAATAGCCAGACTTGTCGCCGCCGACATTGGGATCAGCATGCACGCCGGGCCAGATGAACGCGAAGTTCATCTGCATGGCGACCTGGCCGGATTTGTAGGCGTCAATATTCTGCGACATGTAGGCGTCCGAAGCGCCCGGAGGTGTGCAGCAATCGTAGAGCGCCTTGTAGAATTCGAGTCCTGCGACGGCATCTGGCGAATTGACGAAGCCTTCAAGGTCGTAAGGCTTGTCTGGATTGTCATACTGGAAGCCGAAGCTGTAGAGCACGTCCATTGCGCCCATGGTGATGCCTTCGGACCCACGCTCCGTGTAGATGGCAGCGCCGTAGACTTTCTTGCCGTCAATATCGCGGCCCTGGAAAAACTCGGCAATGTCCTTCAGCTCGGCAAACGTCTTGGGAACGGCAAGGTCGCGGCCGTATTTGCCCTTGAATTCGGTCTGCAGTTCGGGACGTCCGAACCAATCCTTGCGGTAGGTCCAGCCGACGACATCGCCGAAGGCCGGCAGCGCGAAATAGTTCGGTGTGTTCTTTGGCCATTCCGCATAACCGGTCACGGTTGCAGGAATGAAGTCGCTCATCTTGATGCCTTCCTTGTCAAAGAAGTCATTCAATTTCACGTACTGGCCGTTTTCGGCCGCGCCGCCAATCCACTGGCTGTCACCGATCAGAAGGTCACAAAGCTTGCCGCCGGAGTTCAGCTCGTTGAGCATGCGATCAGCAAAGTTTGGCCATGGCACAAATTCAAAGCTCATCTTGTGTCCGGATTTGGCTTCAAAATCCTTGCTCAGCTCGATCAATGCATTGGCTGGGTCCCATGCCGCCCAGCACAGGGTCAGATCGGCGGCCTGCGCCGAACCTGCGCCAAAAACTGTCAGGCCAAGAGCAGCGGCCGAGTTCAATAGTGTGCGTTTCATTGAGTAATCCTCCCAAAATCAGTCCCGGCCCTCGGTCAGGATCTGCAAATGCCTGTGCGATGCCGGGTGCTGTAGAACCAAAACGAGGTGCGAACCTCAATTTTCTTCCACCGGCCGGCTTCCAGAACCAAACTTCCTCCGTAATCCATGAACGACGAGTCTGAACTGGGTATGCGTCTGTAACTGAGGGGCGCACCTCAATGCAAGTCTTTTTTGAGGAGCGCACCTCAATTTTCTTGATTTTCTTCCGTGTCTGTAAGACAACCCACTTCCAGGCCCTGGAATTGCCTGCGTTTGGAGGAGCGATGCGGCCGACCACGAAGGACTTGGCAAAGGCGGCGGGCGTCAGTCTCGCGACCGTCGACCGAGTGCTTAATGAACGGCCGAACGTCAGTCGCAACGCGGCTGAGAAAGTTTCTGAAGCCATTGAAAAGCTTGGGTTTGTTCGCAACCTGGCCGCTGTCAATCTGGCTCGCAACCGTACCTACCGCTTCCGCTTTGTGCTGCCAGACACGGGAGACCAGTATCTAAGCGAACTGCTACATCAGGTGGAAGAGACGAGCAAGAACCTCTCATCCGAACTTGTCACACTGGACGTCGCGCAGATTGGCGTTGAGGACCCTCATCGCGTTGCAAATTATCTGGCGGCACTCGACGCGGATTCCATTGACGGGATTGCCATTATGGCACCGGAATCGCCGCAAGTCCGCGATGCCATGAACCGTCTGCGCGAGCGCGGGATCAAGCTCGTCCAGTTTCTCTCAGGTCAGGAGAAGCTTGAGAACGTTGATTTTGTTGGAATTGACAATTTCGCTGCGGGAGCGACTGCCGGCAGGTTGATCGGCCGATTTCATCCAAATCAGAGAGGTCAGATTCTCATCGTCGCTGAAACCATGCAGGCACAAGACAGCATTGAGCGGCGAATCGGCTTTGACAGGATTATCAACGAAAAGTTTGATAATCTGAAATGCTTGCCATCACTGGAAACACACGCCGATCCTGAGCGGGCCAGACGGATCATTGCGCGCAGCTTTGAATACAATCGCAATATCATTGCCGTCTACGTGCTGAGCTCGGAGGCGCGGGTTCCGATAACTGCCGTTTCCACGTGTATGGATCTGCGCGCGCTTTCAATTGTCGTTCATGAGCGCACCCAGTTTACAGAAAATGCAATCCGGGCAGAACAAATTGACGCAATAATTGCTCAGGATCCCGGGCATGCGGTGCGGAGCGCCGTGCGGATCATGCGGGCGCGCGCTGAGTTCAGGGAACCAGTTGCTTCCCAAGAAAAGATACGGATTGAAGTATTGATTAGAGAAAATCTCTGAGGAAGCGGCAAGTTTCGCAACTTTAATTCAGACGGCAACGGTTGGCTCTCCCAATCAGCTGGCCAAATGATGTGTTCGGAAATTGACGGTGGTCAACATTTATCTCGGCAATTGGGTCCCATGACCTGAATTCCACTATCCTGCCCAAATTTGGTAGTGTGTCGAAATGAAACCTATAAGGAACTGTCGAGGAGTTGTGCCAACGGGATCTGGAATTTTCAGGGTTTAGGCTCAGCGCTTATGCGCAGTTCATAAACGGTAGACGCACTTAGGATCTTTCTGACGCACGTTAACGCCTATCCTTTGCCTAAAATGTAATTTGCGCATGCGGCGGGCGGGAACTGGGCGAGAAAATTTCGATGCGCCGCCAGTCGCCTCGACGGTGCGCTCATTGGCCTTGCGCACAGCCGCTTGAGCTTCGAGAACATCTCTTCAATGGGGTTCAGGTCGGAAGAATAGGGTGAAAGGAAGAAAAACTTCTTACCTGCTGCCTTGAGCAGCTTGCGCACGCTTCTGCCTTGATGGCTGCCCAGATCGTCGAGGACGATTATGCTTGGTTCGAGCGTCGGGATCAGAAACAGATCGACCCATGCATCGACACTCTCAGCATTGATCGCACCGTCGATCACGCAGGGGAGATGTTGCCGTCGTGCCGCAATCCGGCGATGAACGTAGGCGTAAGCCTTTCCCTTGAACAGGTGGTGGGATGCGGCTGCGGACTGGCCATTTGTTATGACATCGAGTTCCTGAAGCCAGCCGCGACATGAAGCGACGAGGCGCAGAAATTGTCTTTGTCCCGACTGCCAATATGGAACTCTATTCGAGGTTCCGACAAGTTGGTGCGCGCCCGGGCATTGGAGAGTGGCGTTGCGATTGTCTATGCCAACATGTGCGGTATTGAGCGAGACCAGCGCCATGCCGGCCTCAATGGTGTTGTATCGCCCGATGGCAAGGATCCGGCGCGTGCGAGCCACGACCAGTGCATCTTGATCTGCGATCTGGAACCGGGCCTTACGCGCAATGAACGGCTGCCGTCATGCAGGCAACTGGAAGATCTGAGCGCCAGCGGGCGGGGGTTCTAACGCAGACTTGGAAATTGCCAATATGACTTACCTAAAAGTCATATGATGATTAATGACTTATAAATAAGTCAATTTGTTGACATCATCCCGAATTTCTTATAGCCTTCCTGATGATATCAGGAAATCGCAATGATGCCAACGGACAAGCCTGCGGCGCGGACTTATTCCCGCTATGGGCGGGAAGCTATTGCCGTGCTTGGCCAGCTCATCCGCATCAACCGGATTGAACGCAAACTCAGCGTGGCGCAACTGGCGGAACGGGTCGGCGCGTCGCGGGATTTGATCCAGCGCATCGAGCAGGGTGACCCTCGTTGTGGCATCGGCCTTGCCTTTGAGGCAGCAGCCATCGTGGGCGTTCCGCTGTTTGAGGAAAACCGCAGTCGCTTGACGCTGCGTTTGAACGAGCAAGAAGAAAAGCTGCGGCTTCTGCCAAAATCCGTTCGCAAAAAGGCAACGGTGGTGAAGGATGACTTCTGACCATCGTTATGATGAGGCCTATGTTTGGATTTGGCTGCCGCACGAAACGCAACCCGTTGTCGCCGGGCGTTTGGCGCGGCAGAGCGACGGACGACTTGTGTTCAACTACGGGCAAAGCTATTTGGCTAGAAACAATGCCATGGCGATTTATGATCCGGAATTGCCGCTGAAAGCCGGTGAAATTCCGCTGCATGACAAATTGCAATTGCCAAACTGCATACGCGACGCCTCGCCCGATGCGTGGGGCAGACGGATTATCCTCAACCGGACTCTGGGGTTGAAAGGGCCGAGTGCGGACAGCGCGGATCTTGACGAGCTCACCTATCTGCTAGACTCCGGTTCTGACCGCATCGGAGCACTTGATTTTCAAGGCTCCGCAACGGTTTACGTCCCGCGCCAACAGTCAAATGCGACGCTCGAAGAGCTGTTGCAATCAGCAGAGCGTGTCGAAAATGGCGTGCTGCTGTCTCCCGATCTTGATCAGGCACTTCAAAATGGCACGTCACTAGGAGGCGCACGCCCCAAGGCGTTGATTGATGCTGATGACAGGAAGTACATCGCCAAATTCTCCGCCAGCAATGACCTCTACAATGTGGTGAAGGCGGAGTTTGTGGCGATGCGACTGGCGCATCGTGTTGGCCTCACTGTTGCCTCCGTGGAGCTGGTGCAGGCGCTTGGCAAAGATGTCCTCCTGATCGAACGCTTTGACCGTGTGGTGGTCAGCGCCGGTTGGGAGCGACGGGCGCTTGTGTCGGCATTGACGATGCTGGAACTGGACGAGTTGGAAGCCCGCTATGCAAGCTACGAGGACCTTTCCACGTTGATCCGCCACCGGTTCACCAAGCCCAAGCAAACTCTGGAGGAACTGTTCGGGCGACTGGTGTTCAACATTCTGGTTGGCAACACGGATGATCACGCCCGCAATCACGCGGCGTTCTGGGACGGTCACATGCTTGCACTCACGCCCGCCTATGACATTTGCCCGCAAGGCAGAACGGGCGGTGAGGCGACGCAAGCGATGTTGATCACCGGCAACAAGCGGCTCAGCCAGCTCGTGCTGTGCCTGGAATCGGCACCGCAATTCCTGATAAGCACCGATCAGGCGCGAGGCATCATCGCGGCGCAAATTGCCGGGATTCGGACGCATTGGAGCGAGGTTTGTGAAGAAGCCGGATTAAGTGATGTCGACCACGCATTCATTTCAGCATGTTTACGAATACCGTTTCAAAATTCTGGAAAACTCCGCTCAACGAGTCGTCTGATCTAGAGCTGTTGTGACATCTGAATAAAATGATCAACTGGCATAATGCGATGTCGGTCAGTAGGTTGCCGACGGCTTTTATCTTGAACATATTTTAGCAATGTTAAGGATCGTGCAGGAAAGCGAAATTGCGAAACTTCAATTGAAAGAGCAGGTCGCCACAAGTTTGGCCGTGGACATATCCAAGCGCTCGGTTGGCCGCATTCTATATGAACGCAAATTCAGCCGTCTTGTTCCGCGCCTGCGGCATCCCAATAGCGACGAGGCGCGCCAAGAGGCTTTTAAAAAATTCGCAAAAGCAGTGAGACAGGCGATCCCAAAAGAGGCTTGCGCAATGCCCGTTGAGGTCTGGTTCCAAGACGAAGCCAGGATTGCCAAAAGGGGACGCTGACCCGTTTGTGGGCGCGGCGCGGCTCTTGTCCACACGCTGATCAGGACACACGCTATGAATGGGCCTATCTGATCGGCGCTGTCTGTCCCGGCCGCGCAGTCGGCGCAGCGCTCGTCATGCCCTAATCCAGCACCAATGCCATGAACAAACACTTGGCCGAGATCGCCAGCGCGTTCGCGCCTGACGCCCATGCCATTCTCGTGCTTGACAGCGCCGGACGGCATGGCAGCCAAGCACTCACTATCCCCCCCCCCAAATCTTGATGGTGACCCAGCCGCCCCGTGCGCTCGAGCTCAATCTGGTCGAAATTGTCTGGCACCATCTGCGCGCCAACAAACTCACCAACAGCCTATATCAAAATTGTCAACACATCGTCGATGCATGTTTCAAGGCATGGAATGACTTCATGGCAAACCCGGCCCAAATTGCATCCTTTACAAGCCAAGATTGGGCGTAAGTGTCATGAGTTTTGGCGATTGGTATTAGAGGGCAAATTTGTGAAAGAACCAAATTAGGGCATGTGTGCACCCAAGCGCCTGATTTTGCTGCCCCTTATGCACCTGCTGCCAAGACATGGGCGCGTACCACGGTCGAATCGAACATCTGGATCAGATGTGCTGTGGAACTTAGCCCAGCCAAAGTGTCAAAGAAAACCTCGAAACCACCAGCCTTGATCAGCCAGTCAAAGCATTTCCAGACGCTGTTCCAAATGCGAAAGCGCTCCGGCAGGGCCCGCCAACTGAAGTTGTGGACGGAAAAATAGTGCAGTGCTTCGAGAAAAAGCCGATCGTCCTGATCCTTCGCCCCGCTGCGCGGCATAAACGCCCGGAAAACCGTCAACGCGTTCACAAAGTCGATGTCGCTCATCTTCGTGTGGACATCGCCGAGTCTCCAACTCGACCGGCCTTCCATGAATCACAGAGTTGGGCGCAAAGGAATCCCAAGTCATATACTTGACACTGAACTCCCAAATCCTTCGATAGTTGTCGGTTGGAAATCAGTTTCTGACAGGATTTCCGCGTCGAGTTCGCCGACGTTGCTGCGAGGTCGAATAGACGCCCGTCTAATTTTGTGAAAAGCTCGTGTTATCAGTATGATGGGAAAATGTGCGACTTTACCAATAGAATCCCCCACTCGCTGGAGCTATTTCCATTGCGGAAGCAAAGAAGAAGAATTGAATAGAAAACTGGCTTAATGACGCAAGATAAGACGTTCGTGAATTTAAAGAGCAACGTCCATTCTGCTCCGCATTGACGCTGCCAGTTTTGACGGCATTGGCCTGACGCGGACAGAATTCCTGTTTGAGGGCGGCCATTTGCCAGACGAAAATCATCATATGGACGTATACATATGGACGATTGAGTGGGCCACCGGCCGGCCGGTGACGATCAGTACACTGGATGCCGGTGGCGACAGGTGTGACCTTCCAGGACGAGCCAAATCCGTTCCTTGGCATCCGCGGATATCGCCTATTACGCATACGCAAAGACATTTTCGCGACGCAATTGCGGGCCTTGGCCCGACAAGCTGTTTTTGGGCCTCTCAAGGTCATGAATCCGATGGTAACCGTGCGTTCTGAAATGGCCGAGTTCAGCACAATATATACCGACGTCATCAACAGTTTGCGCATTGAAGGCACTGACTGTGCGGTTCCGTCATTGGGCGTCCGATCGAAGTGCCGGCCGCAGCTCTGGACGCTGACAGCATCGATGCAGACTTATTTTCCATTGGATCAAATGACCTCGTTCAATATGTGACCGCGTGCGCAAGGGACAACGCCTTGCTGGCGCACCTTGCCCAAGCAGACAATCCGGCAGTGATCAAACTCATAGGCATGGTTGCCGCGACGGGACTGCAACAAGACAAGGAAGTCAGCGTCTGCGGCGACATGGCCTCGACGCCTGCTTTGGTTCCGTTACTGTTGAAGGCAGGCATCGGCAGCCTTTCTGTTGCGATTGCGCAAGCGCCAGTTGTCAAAGAAAAAAACGGGGTTGGGATGGTCGAGAACAGCTTGGAGGCGGGATCTGTGCCTGAAAAACCGGACGAGAACGACGACCTGATTGGTGCCTACAAGGACTTGATCCGCAGCTATTTGGCGATCAGACCATCAGGATTGCGCAAGAAAATCTCCGACGCCATCGGCACAAACCGAAGCTTTGTGACCCAGATCACCAACCCGAACTACCGGGTTCCCATTCCGTCGCAATACATTTCGAAGATCATGGATGTCTGCCATCTGACAGTGGTCGAGCGGTCCAACTTCATGAATGCCTACCTGGCAGCGCACCCGGGCCAGGCGGATTTGCTGAACGCAAGGTCATCCGCCAAGGAAGCATCCTTTACGGTTGATCTTTCGACTGTCGAGGACGTGGAAACAAGAGAGATGATCAAGCGATCGCTGCGCAGTGTCGCAGAGACTCTGATCGCCATGTCCAACAGGGACAAGACCGAAAAGCAGGATCCAGGCCGATGAAGAAAATCCTAAACAGTCCGCAATCCGCGCTTGCGGAGTGTCTCACAGGAATGGCCCTCGCCCATGGCGACCGGCTCACCTATCATGAGCAGGGTCGTTTCATCGCACGCCGCGATCGCAAGAGTGCCGGCAAAGTCGCGTTGATCTCCGGGGGTGGCTCAGGCCATGAGCCGATGCATGCGGGCTATGTCATGAGGCCAGAAGCCTGAATGGTGTTGCCGATCCCGGTGCAGAGGCTGTCGCACGCATTTTCGAAAGCTTGGCGAACGAGCTTCGCTGAATGCGCGCAGGCGGTTTGGACGCTATTCTGAATCCATCAACAACTTCGCCGCCGCAGTCCGCAGTGCCGATACCGTTGGCGTGAGCAACTTGATGTGGTCGAACTCGCCAGATTGGTCATGAATCGACCTCCGCAGCGCCTGTCCGAAGGCCATGCGCAGCTCGGTGCCAATGTTGAATTTTGAGACGCGCGTTGTCCGCGCAAGCAAACGCCTGATGTCATTTGGCACGCCGCTGCCTCCATGAATGACCAGAGGCAGGCGGGTGACCGCTTCAATAGAACGCAGTGCATCCATGTCTATGCCGTTGGTCTTTTCAGTGTTGAGATGAACATTCCCGACCGAGATGGCAAGCGCATCCGCGCCGGTCTCAAGGTCAAAGCGCCGCGCCTCTTGCGGATCTGTAAACCGTCCGGCCTCACCGCTGGAATAGCCGACAAATCCGACCTCTCCTTCAACCGAAACACCGTGTGATTTTGCCTCCGCCACAACTCTTGAAGTGAGCGCGATGTTTTCATCGATCAACAGGCGGGAACCATCGATCATCACCGATGAAAAACCATGGTCGATGCCTTCGCGGCATTCATCTAGTGTGTAGGCGTGATCGATGTGACAGACGACCTGAGCGCGCGACTGTTCCGCAAGGTAGCGGAACATTTTGCCGAGGATTGGCACCGGCATATTCTTTCGGCACGCAGGACCGGCTTGCAGGATCACAGGCTGTCCGGTTTCGTCGGCCGCTTCAACAAAGGCGCGCGCTTCCTCCCAGCCAAGAACAACAAGCCCCAAAACGGCGCGTCCCTCGCCCATTGCAGGGATGAGAACATCTTTGAGCGATGCGACGGTCATTTGAACTTTGCAATCATGTCCTTGATGCCGGGGATGGTCTCGATCTGATGGGCATGGCTTGGCTGGAAGAACTGAACGAGCGGACGCTGCGTGAGCCCGCCAAGAATTGTGAAATAGTACATCTCATATCCTGGTGCGACAACACAAGGATGATATCCCTTCTCCAACACCACTGTTGAACCGTCAAGCAAGTGATAGGCATCTCCAACCTTGCCATCTTCCCGTTGCACCAGTTGCAGACCGAATCCGTTATTGGGGCGAAAACGGAAATTGTAAGTCTCATCGTGGCGGGTTTCCAGCGGCAGCCGGTCTGTGTCGTGCTTGTGTGGCGGAAAGCCTGACCAGCCGCCCTGCCCTACCGTGAACAACTCCGAGACGAGAAGGCGGCCGACCCTGTCACGGTACTTGGTGCCCAATATGTGTTTGATCTTGCGATGGGTCTTGGTTTCATCCGACCCGTATTGAACACGGTCAATATCCGCCTCGCGCACAGCAAACGGTTCCAGCACGATCTCGAATTTGGCACCGGCGACAAATATCTCCGCATTGTCCGAACGACATACCAACAGGGCTTTGGCACCAGTTGGGCAATAGACTCCCTCCGGCTCGCCGTCCCAGACATCGCTTCCGCGCTTCCCGATGTCCTCAAACTTGATCCCTTCAATTTCGACATCGATGGTCCCGGTCGCGGGGACGATACCAGTCTCGTACCCCCGGACCTGATACTCGAACGCCTCCCCGCGTTTCAGTTTGACGATGTTGAAATAATTCAGCGGCACCCTCATGTCTTCCACATCAACGATTGGACGATTGTAGTTGTCGTAAGGAGCAATGTGCATCAGGGATCAATTCGCAGTTCGAGTGGCAATAAATGCGGCGAGTTCTTCGCGTGTCGGACTTGCTGGAGCGCAGCCTACACGGGTCACAACGATTGCAGCCGAGGCAGACCCATGTCGCACCGTCTCGTAAAGTGTAACGCCGGTTGCAAATGCCGTGCAAAACCCCGCGAGAAAAGCATCGCCGGCGCCGGTGGGTTTGATGGCGTTGACGGGGAACACCGGAAGCTCAAATGACCCTGCATTTGAGAACGTCACCGATCCGCGCTCACCAAGCTTGTATATGGCAATCACATCGGGCTTTGCCGCCAGCTGGCGAGCCAGATCAAGACCGCCACCGTCTCGTCCGGCAATAAGATCAAATTCAATATCATTGCCCACGACAATATCCGCCACCTCAGCGGCTTGGCGGCAGACGCGCTGCGCTTCCGAACGCGATGTCCAGCTGTAAGGCCGGTAATCAATGTCAATGATCACAGGCAGCTTGGCAAGATTGGCGCGATGCAACAGATCAAGGCACGCTGTGCGCGATGGATCCATCGCAAGAGCTGTGCCGGTCATCACGAGCGCGCCAAAATCTGAAAGATCAGCTCTGCCGACTTGCTGCCCGGACAAAAGGAAATCAGCTGCATTGTTCCGGTAGATAACCGATTGGCAATTGTCGACGCGTGTTTCAACCACGGCCAAAGACGTTCGGGTCTCGCCTTTGACGGTGGAAATGTATCGGGCGTCAACGCCATACATCGCAAGCTGCGCGGAGATATATCGACCTACCGCGTCATCTGAAACAGCGGTCAAAAGCGCCGCCCTCCCGCCCAGCCGGCATATGCCGACAGCAATATTGGCGGCAGACCCACCGAGTGCGGACTTGAAGCCTGTTGCCTCTTCAATTTTGGCTCCTGGCGGGTCGGCGTATAGATCGAGCCCGGCACGCCCGACGACCAGGAATTGATTGCGGCTGAAGCGTTGTGCATCCATTTTCTAAACCCCGACGCGCTGGCGCGCCCGTCCAGCCTCTATTTTGGCATGCGCCCTAGAAATGGCTTTGCTTGCAGAAACTTCCGGTGATCCGACTTCCCACCAGGTGTGACCTTCGCCTGTCCAACCATCAAAAGCATCAACCTTGAGCGAAATGACATAGGTCCGATCAGATGCCTTGGCGCGCGCAAAGGCTTCCTTGAGACCGGAGATCGATTCTACCAATTCAGCGCTTGCACCCATCGCGCGGGCGTGGGCCACAAAATCGACGGCAAACGGTTCAACGGCAATGTTGCAGTCGGCAATGAGATTGTTGAACGAGACGTTTCCGGTGTTGTTCTGCAATTTGTTGATGACTGCAAAGCCGCCATTGTCACATACGATGATGATCAGTTTCTTGCCTGTCAGGACAGACGAATAAATATCCGAATTCATGATCAGGTATGAGCCGTCACCGGTGAACACGATCGTGTCCTGCTCAGGCTCGCCTTCCATTTGGGCAATGCGCGCCCCCCAACCGCCAGCAATCTCATAGCCCATGCAAGAGTAGCCAAACTCCACATCGACCGAGCCAAACGACTTGGTGCGCCAATTGGCCATGACTTCCGCCGGAAGGCCGCCAGCCGCCGCCACGATGCGGTCACGCGGTCCGCAGACTGCGTTTATCGCGCCAATGACCTGCGCGTAGGACATCAGGCGATTGGTTCCGCTGGCAGTGAACGGGTTGGTGTTGCCATCAACATATGTGTTCCATTTGTCGCGCTCCCGGGCGGCAAACCGACCCCAAGATATGGGTGCTTGATAGGTATCCAGATCTGAACTCAGGTGGAGAAGCGCGTGCCGTGCATCCCCTACAACTGCAAGCGAGCGATGCTTGGTCGCATCAAAGCGGCCAACATTGATCGAAACAATCTTCGCCGTCCTGGAGAAAGCGGTCCACGAGCCCGTGGTGAAATCCTGCAGCCGTGTGCCAACAGCCAAAATCACATCGGCTTTTCCGGCTAAACTATTTGCAGAATTTGAACCGGTAACACCGATGGGCCCGCAATTCAGCGGATGCTCGAACAGCATGTTGGCGCGCCCGGCGATGGTTTCACATACTGGAATCCCATGTTTCTGCGCAAAAGCGGCAAGCTCATCCGTGGCACCAGAATATTGCACGCCACCACCGGCGATGATGAGCGGCGCTTTGGCGGTTCTCAACAAAGCGGCCGCGTCGGCGATATCGCGCTCGTCAGGCACTTGTCTGCGAATGCGATGAACACGGTCTTCAAAAAATTCAACCGGATAATTATAGGCCCAGCCTTGCACATCCTGCGGCAAGGCAAGAAAAGCCGGGCCGCAATCTGCAGGGTCCAGCATCGTTGCAATGGCATTTGGCAATGATTGGATCAGTTGAGCCGGATGCATTATGCGGTCCCAATAACGAGTGACCGGTTTGAACGCGTCGGTAACTGAAATTGCCGGATTGTTGAAATGCTCAACCTGCTGAAGCACCGGATCGGGCAAGCGGGTGGCGTAGCCGTCGCCGCAAATCATCAGAAGCGGCAAACGGTTGGTATGGGCAATCGCCGCAGCCGTAACCATGTTGGTCGTGCCGGGTCCGGCAGACGCCGTAACAAACATGAACTGTCGGCGCAGCTTCTGCTTGGCATAAGCGATACCGGCCATAGCCATGCTCTGCTCGTTCTGTCCTCGCCACACCGGCAATTCAAGCCGGTGGTTGAACAGCGCTTCCCCAAGGCACGTCACATTGCCGTGCCCGAAGATTGCGAATCCGCCGCCGCAAAGCCGCGTTTTCTTGCCGTCGATTTCAATGAATTGAGCCGCCAAATGCCGCACAAGCGCTTGCGCCATGGTCAGCCGAACAGTGGAAAAAGGTGCATTCTGTTTCAAATCACAGCTCCAGACTTGCCAAATCCTGACGTCATGCTAAATGCACTTTTGTTGCTTTGCAATCGATTGCAAAAAATAAGGTTTGTGTCTATGGCCGAGATCGGAATTGGCGTTGTCGGTGCGGGCTACATGGGCAAGGCACACTCGGTGGCCATGGCCGCTGTCGGTGCCGTTTTTGACACCAGACTACGCCCGCGCCTCGAGATGATCTGCACCACAACGCCGGAGGGTGCACTGCAGAAGGCCCGGGCTTACGGCTTTGCAAGTGCTGCAAGCGATTGGAAAGCGCTGGTGGAAAATCCCCGCGTTGAAGCGATAGTAATTGCCAGCCCGCAAGAAACACATCGCGAAATCGCGTTGGCGGCTTTCGGGCTTGGCAAGCCGGTTCTCTGTGAAAAGCCATTGGGTGAAAGTTTGGCCGATAGCCGCGCCATGGTGGCGGCTGCTGAAAATGCCGGGGCCATCAACATGGTCGGCTTCAACTACATCCGCACACCAGCCTCCCAGCTTGCGCGTGAAGTCATCGCCAGCGGTGAGATTGGCGAGATCACCTATCTGCGCGGCGAGCATACAGAAGATTTTCTGGCTGACCCGTCACTGCCGTCAACGTGGCGCACGAAAGACCGGGCAAATGGAAACATGGGAGATTTGGCACCACACATAATCAACGCGGCAGCTGCACTTGCCGGTCCGATACGGTCACTTATCGCAGATATTCAAATTGTCCATCAGATGAGGCCGGGGCTGAACGGGCATGAGGCAGTGACCAATGATGATCAGGCGCAGATCATGTGCCGTTTTGAAAATGGTGCCATGGGCGGGCTCTACATCAGCCGCATCGCGACGGGACGCAAGATGGGATATGCCTATGACATTTATGGCACCAAGGGTGCAATTCGCTTTGATCAGGAGGATCAAAATGCGCTCTGGCTATACAAGGGTGATCAACGCCCCGACAGGCAAGGGTTCACCAAAATTCTTACTGGTCCGGAGCATCCGGACTACAAGCCCTTCTGCCTTGGACCGGGCCATGGAACCGGCTACCAAGACCAGATCATCATAGAAGCGCGCGACTTTCTTGAAGCTATCGCCAGCGGACACAGCCGATGGCCAACATTCCGCGATGGCATGATGGTGAACCAGATTATCGAAGCTGCATTTTGCTCACACGATGAACGCCGCTGGGTAGATGTCGCTTCAATCTAACTTACGTGGATATATGGAACCGGATATGACAGTCAAAATTGGAAATGCACCATGCTCCTGGGGTATCGAGTTTGCGGATGATGCACGCAATCCCTCATGGGAACGGGTTCTCGATGAGTGCAAGGCCGCAGGCTATGACGGCATTGAACTCGGCCCCATCGGGTTTATGCCGGAGGATCCTGCGATACTCGGTGAGGCGTTGGCAACGCGCGAACTGACTTTGATCGGCGGCGTGGTTTTTCGTCCGTTCCATGATGCCGGAAAATGGGATGACGTGATTGATGCTTCGATCCGCACCTGCAAGGCACTTGTCGCACACGGTGCCAAGCACTTGGTCCTGATCGATTCCATTTCACCCCGCCGCGCGCCCACAGCCGGTCGCCCCTTGGAGGCCGAACAGATGAGCGAGCCGGAATGGCGCGATTTCGTGGACCGGATCCGCACCATTGCCAGCATGGGCACAAATGAATACGGCCTCACTGTTTCGATCCACCCACACGCTGCCGGCTTTATCGATTTTGAGCCCGAGATCGAGCGCCTGCTGAGCGAAACACCGTCAGACCTGTTGAAGCTTTGCCTTGATACCGGTCACTCCCATTATGCTGGCTTTGACCCGGTGCCGTTCATGCGTCAGCATATGGAGCGCATTGCCTACATGCATTTCAAGGATATAAACCCGACCGTGCGAACAGAAATTGTCAAAAACCGAACCGGGTTTTACGATGCATGCGGACAAGGAATATTCTGCAATCTCGGCAATGGTCTGACTGACTTCAAAGCTGTCAGGCAACTCCTGCTTGACAACAATTACAAAGGTTGGTGCACCGTCGAGCAAGACTGTGATCCAGAGGGAGATACGTCTCCCGCAATGGATGCTGTCGCGAACCGCACATATCTTCAATCAATCGGCTTCAACTGATGGAAACATTCACATGAAGAAACTCAACTGGGGCATGATCGGCGGCGGCGATGGCAGCCAGATCGGACCAGCCCACCGGATCAGTGCCGCAATGGACGGGCACTACACAATGGCTGCCGGCGCGCTTGACATCAACGCCGACAAAGGGCGTGAGTTTGCCATCCGACTGGGCATCGCTGCAGATCGGGCCTATGGCGATTGGTACGAGATGTTGGCGGGCGAGCGAGCCCGCCCTGACAAGATTGACCTTGTCACAGTCGCGACGCCCAACTCGACCCATTATGAAATCACCAAGGCTTTCCTCGAAGCGGGCATTAACGTCCTATGCGAAAAGCCAATGACGATGACCGTGCCGGAAGCAGAGGACATCGTTGCCGTTGCAGCGCGTACGGGGTCGATTTGTGCCGTCAATTACGGCTATTCCGGCTATGCCCTCGTGCGCCACATGCGGGCCATGGTCGCGCGCGGAGACCTTGGCAAGGTGCGGCTGATCAAGGCGGAGTTCGCCCATGGTTTTCATGCTGATGCTGCCGATGCTGACAATCCGCGCGTGCGCTGGCGGTACGATCCTGCACTGGCTGGCATCTCTGCCCAGTTCGCTGATTGCGGCATCCATGCCTTGCATATGGCAAGTTTCGTGGCTGATCAGGAGCCGGTGGAGCTTACAGCAGATTTCGTGTCCTGCGTGCCATCCCGCACACTTGAAGACGATGCAATGGTTTCCTTCAAAATGAGCGGCGGCACCGTGTTGCGCCTTTGGACCAGCTCCGTAGCCATTGGACGGATGCACGGCCTGAACATTCAGGTCTTTGGTGAAAAAGGAGGACTTCGATGGGCGCAGGAATGGCCCAACCAGCTCTATTGGACACCGCTGAATGGGCGCACGGAGATACTTGAACGCGGAGGTCCCAATTTGTCACTAGAAGCAGATCGCGCATCGCGGGTGACAATTGGCCATGCTGAAGGCATGCCGCTGGCGTTTGCAAACATCTATGCGGACTTGGCAGAAGTCATCACCGCCAAGCGCGAAAGCAGGGTGCCAGACCCTCTTGTGTGCCACTATCCAAAAGCACTCGACGGATTGCTGTCGATGGCGGCAATCAGCGCTGCCGTGCATTCGGCCTCCAACGGCGGCGCGTGGACAGATGCAAGGCCTCCCTCGCGGCGTTGATCAAACAATCAGCGGACGAAGAGACCCGCGCTCTACAATCACGCACGGAAACAGTTGCATGGTCGGAGGCGCTCGAGTTTCATCCATGCCGACAATGACCTCGACTGCCCGCTGGATAATGTCCGCGACCGGTTGGCGGATCGTTGTCAGGTCATAACCCTGCCACCCGGCCATTTCCATGTCATTGAACCCGAGAAATCCGATTTCAGACGGAATCGACAGCCCCGCCGATCGTGCAGCGTCCATCGCACCCATGCAGATCAAGTCATCTCCGCAGAAGATCGCCTCCACGCGAGTCCGTCTGAGTAAGGCTCTCATGGCTTCAAGGCCGGCCGCATGGGTGTAGTTTTGCGCGTAGGAAATACTGGCAATGCTGTGCCCTGCGCTCTTCATCGCCTCGCAAAAGCCTTTGACACGATCCTGCGTCGAGGTTGCAGATTCAGGCCCCCCAATGATTGCGATTGTGCGGTAACCTCTCGCCAGCAGCGTTTTCGCCGCCATCTCTCCACAGCCAACATTGTCAATGCCCACCACATCAACGTTGACGTTCGTGTCAAACCGTCCAAATGCATGAACAACCGGGACATTGGCTTGATGAAACGCCCGGGCAAATGCCGGTGGCAGTGTTGATGTCGCGACAATCACACCATCGACGCTATATTGCCTTACCATGTTCACTGAATTCACCGGGTCTGTCTCATCAGTGAGATTGACGAGCAGCGGTCTAAAGCCTCGCGCCTGCAATGCGCGGGTGAACAAATCAAAGACCTGCAAGAATACAGGGTTCTGAAAGTTGTTGGCCACAAGACCAATCAGCTTGGTGCGCTTTGTCTTCAAGCTGCTGGCGATTATGCTGGGCGTATATCCGAGCGCCACAGCAGCGTCCTCGACCTTCTTGCGCATTTTGGCAGATACGCTTGCGCCGTCCGTGAAAGTTCTGGACACAGCCGATCTCGAAACTCCGGCGCGCAATGAAACCTCTTTCAACGTTACTGTCATCGTTCTGCAATCAATAGTTGCTGGTACAATTGCTTTTTCATTGGCTCATCTTTGATCGAATTCCCCGCTCAACTCGAATATTTTTGGACTAGGCGGTCTCAAATTTGGAATGCAGAGGCGCGTGCTGCACTTCAATTTTGAGACCGCCAAATCTGGTCACTTTCACAACTGATAATTCGAAAAGGGCAAACATTTTCTAGGCCATTTAGAATCCTAATCCAAGCTACATCGAATCGGCACAGAACGAAGTAGTGTTCAGGACGACGCAGCTTGCGCCCGCCGTGCCTGGTCGGCGCAATCAGAGCCTCCACATGCCCCTTCCGCATTCGTCAAATCGCTCAGATAGCGAAGCCTGTTTCGGTTGTATGTCTGCCAGTTCACTGTCGCCCAGATAGTGCCACCTGCGAGTCACTCAACTGCACAGAATCACAAGTGATACGAAGGAGTTCGCTTCTTTTCGGACGGGCTCTAAGGGAGAAGTGGAGGTTTCTCGTTGCACCGTTGACAAATTCTGGCGGTCAAGCCGGTCTCAACTTCAGGCGCTGAATTCATTGTTGGAAGGATCGAACCGGTTCAACAACAAAACAATGAGGTCAGTCGAATAGACTTTCTGACCATTGCGCTCATATGTCGAATTCGCCACACGCGCCTCTGCATAAATCGGGTCGCCCTTCGAAACGTTGGAGCCGACATATTCAATCGTCTTTGCATCAAGAACGGTCAGCGTGCACCAGTCAGTCGTAGTCTGGTTCTCACCAGACTCGTCTTTCCAATAGCGGTTGGTGCCAACATCAATTTTGGTCACTTTCTGCAAGGGTATAACTTTACCCACGTGACCGAGTATCTGAACCCGATTGATTGACCGCATCGCCAAATTCCCTTCAATTCTATGCCGCTATTTTTTCAACGAAAACCAATGCGTCTCGACTTGGTTGGTCTGACTGTTTCTGATCCGGAAATTGTACGGCTTGGCGCGCACCGCACGCGGCTTTGACACAACGCAAAAGTGACCCATCACACCGTCACCCCTCGCGACTGTATCTCGGCAATCGCTTTTGTTTTGCACACAAGTATCAAGTTCACCTCGGCCTATGGAGGTAGAAGTTGATGATCGCGGCGTCCAACCTACAGGGCAATCCTCGTACTTCGCATAACCAGGCTTGCCAACATCGCCTTCGGGGCATGTCGGCCACGGACAAGCTCCAAAGGTCTTAAATTTGCAGGCGATGAGTTTATACATTGGTGGCAGACAGGACGGCACACTCTGCCAGGAAGGATTGTCCGAGGCGGCGCACAAGAGGACTTTGCAGCCCCAGTCACTTGCCACCGCAGGCAACCCGGCGGCCCCTAGAATGGAAAGACAAAAACTTATAGTAGCTATGCCACGCTTAAACATTACATTCCCAGTCAGTTGTCAAAAAGAACAAGGCCTCAAAATCAATGACAAGATCCCCGCAATTGCGGTCCTTTGAAACCGAGACCAGCCGCAAAATTACGGTAAGCATCGGAAAGAATCTTGCCAAGATCCGCAAGGATCGCGGCATGACCAAAGGCCAATTCGCAGCTGAGCTCGGAATTTCCCAACCGGTTTATCTGGCCATTGAGGCGGGACGTAGCAATCTGACCATCCAGACGATTGGCGGCATAGCTGAACAATTGAAGGTCTCCGCTGTCGGATTGATGTTGGACACGTAAAATATTCACTAACTATACATTGTTCGATTCGCAAGCGGCAGTTTTGAAAAATGCAGACTATTTCTGGGTGTGGGGAACGGTCCTTGAGTTTCGGAAAGGTGAACCAACGGTGCACATAAAAGTCGAAACAGCGACTGATGGGCCAAGTTTTTGGATCGGAGGTTTGCGAGCAATAAGCTAGAAGTGCGGCCATTTCGTATGTTTTCGGGAAAAAAGCGTTGCATTCTTGGCGAGAGAATTCTCCTTCGTATCGGTTTGCCGCTTTTAGAACGCCTTTTGTTGTCCAGACCCCGAATTGATCCAGGTCTCCACAAACTTCTCTTCAAGTCTCGATCCGGCCGCCGCCCTGAACAGCAACCCACGCTGCCAGTCATTCTCGGGCGCCCGATTCCCAAGGGTTGGCGCAACTCAATTGACTAACTTATATATTGTTTTCTAGAACGCCCTCCGACGTCTTCCACAGAGAGCTCCAAGGAAGAAGACTGCTCATACCTCGAACGTTTGCACGCGCGTTTCTGGCACTTTCGCTGCTTGTCGCGCTACCGTCGGTCTGTCTTGCCGGTGAAAACCCCACGTGGAAGTGGGGCCATGACTGGGTATGCACACAGGGCGGCGCGCTGACCTGCGAACGTGGCGACAGCTGCTCGTTCGGTCCCGCACCTGCGACTCATATTCAGATTCTGTTTGAGCACAGCGAAGTCAAAATCGGTGCGGAAGTTTTCAGAATCAGTCGCCACTACTGCCAGCGTATCGACGGATCGCCATTGACTGACAAAGTGAAGATCAAGCTGGCCAACAATTCGGTGATTTGGCTGTCGCCAGTGGATGCGGGCGGAATCTGGTCAAACATCTGGACCGGAATGATCATTGAGCCCAAACGCGGTGTGGCGCTGTCGGTATCCCACTCGCCTTTCTGCAGGCCGAAGAACTGATACGGCGCTCCAACAGTGGCTCTTTCAAAATCACGTGTTTGAATGACAGAGCTCCCTACCGTTGCGTAACTATTTTTGCTGCATTGTATATAAAGGGTTGCAATTGCTGAACCGGCGGGGTTATCAACCGCCCGCAAGAAGGATGTCGCAATCTGTGGCGAGCCACCGCGGTACTTGCCTCGGGGGCAGCCACCGCGGCTCTCAGAGGCGGGATTAGGGGTGACGCTCCGTCACTCCAAAAAGCAGATCCGCCTCAGCGGTTCCAATACAGGCGGTAGACACATGAGCAATCAACCAAGCCCGTTGCAAGAGGCAGATGCCCTCATTGACATCTTGGACGCGATATTGCTGCAAATCGGTGCATCGGCGTTTTTTCTGAATCTCACCGCTTCCTGAACCGAGTGACGGCATGATGTTTCAGGAAGGGCTTGAACTGTGCTGGATGCGCAACAAGGATTTCTATCTGGGAATACTTGAGGTCATCATCGCGCGCATGGAGCAACTCGATATCACCATCGACGAGGTGTCTTTGGCCTCGGGTCTGGAGCCAAAGCGACTCATTCATATTCTCGGCGGCATGATCGAGGACCTCACTTTACTTGAACTCGACAACCTGTTGATTGCCGTGAAGGTGACGCCAACGACCTTTACGGTGGCTTGAACGAAACTGCGTGGAACGCCTATTGAGCCGGCACTTTCAGCAGCATTTGCACCGGATGCGAAAAACCACCGGCCCAAAGTCCCTGGCGGGCATTTTTGGCGACAAGCTCGGTGACGAGGTAGTTCGGGTTGACCGGCGCTCCTGATCCGGCAACTGCCGCAAACGCATATCCAGAAGCAATCAACGCTGTTCCAACGTCAATTGTCACCTTACCCAGTTTCGCGCCGCATACGACAAACATTGCACCGTCATTTGCGGCTTCGAGCGGCTGACATGAAGCAGGCGATGTTTGAACAAGCGCCGCGAATTGGGCGATCGAGGCAAGGCCGCAGTCGGCACGCTGCGCGCCTTGAACAAAATCCGTGCCGCGCAAGCAGGACTGCACGCCATAAAGCCGATACTTCACGCCGTCCTGCGTCCAGGTGTCGCCCGATTCGATCTGGATGTTGCTTGCGATCACAAACTGCTTCTGCGCCGGCTGACCCAGCACACTTGTCGGCCAAGCCATAAAGGCCGCAAGCAAAAACCGCTTACTGCACATCATCGGCCCCACCCGTCCACTTCGAGAGCGCCTCGGAAGCCGCAAGGTCCGGCCGCATCATCTTTCCGTCCGAGCCGGTAACGATTGAGGCGAGGCCCAGAAACACCATTGTGTCATCATCGTTGACCACATCGAACCGATCGATCTTGTTGTTGCCGACAAGCGCGAAGCAGGAGGAAGGCACAGTTTCGCCGGGCACCGGATTCAGCACCAGCGTTTTGCACAACACCACTGACGCGCGCTCATTGTAGATAGCATTCATATAGTCGGCGGCTGCGTCCTTGCAGACCCAATCCTCCCGGCCGCTGTAAATGACCGGATTGCGGGGGCATGATTGGAGGCCGCGCAGTTCAATCAGATGCTTGCTGAACTGTCTTTGCGTGGCGGACCGGATTTGGACAGCCGTTGTCAAATTCTCAACTGAGCGCTCATGCAATGCTCCTCTGGCGTCAAAACGCTCAAGGATGAATTGGCGGGAGCCCGGTTTCAGGAACTGCTCCAAGTAAGCTGGCGACGGCTCCGAAAACGCATTCGGCGCCTCCTGGCTGAGCGCTGTACTTGCAGCGCAGACGGTCAGGAGTGACACATATATACATAGTTTTTTAGATCGCATTTTGGCCGTCCAAGATGATGGAAACTTGCTTACTATGTGATAATTTGCCATCTTGCCAGTCTTTTTTGCGCCGGTATCCCGCCATTTCATCAGAGATTTTGAATTTTCAGGATTGACGACTGGCATTGTAAAAACAATATATACATTAGTTGATTCTCTCCCGCGAATTGGATTTTCATGCACCGAGCGCTCGGAACATATCTGCTCAGCGCTGTTTTGGCTGGCCCAATAGCAAGCGTCGCTGCCCATGCGCAGGACGATGCCATTGATCCCGTTATCACTTCGACAGCGAGCTCCTGCGTCGCCGCCGACAGCGCGGAGATCGCCGGTCTGGTTCGCAAGATCGCCATTGAGGAAGGCTTTGATCCGGATCTCGCGGAGGCGGTCGCCTTAGTCGAAAGCAGTCTTGGGCAACGGCAGGAGTCGAGCGCCGGCGCGCTTGGCATCATGCAGTTGATGCCGGGAACCGCGGGTGATCTCGGCGTCTCCGACCGCTGCGATCCTGAAGCAAACATTCGCGGTGGCGTGCGCTATCTCAAAAGCCTCTACGATCAATTCGAGGACCCACTGCTCATGCTCGCCGCCTACAATGCGGGCGCTGGGCAGGTCTACAAGAAGAGTGGCATTCCGGAGTTTGATGAGACGGCAAAATATGTCGTCAAAGTCATGAACCGCTGGAAGCTCTCCGCGAAAGTCAAATCCTCAGATCCCCGCGCAATCTCCGCCGCCGCGCAAGGCGCGCCGCAGCCGGGAATCGCGACAACAGTCTCCCAGTGGAAGGACAATCATGTCATTGAAGTTCAATAAATACGCCAAACTCGCAAGTCTCGCCGCCCTATGCTTAGCTTTGCCCGAGATTGCCCATGCGCAGGATGCTGCACCAGTGGAAGGCGTTCTCGACTGGTTTGTCAGTGTGCTGCAGGGCAATCTGGCACGCTCGGTGGCCATTATTGCGGTCTGTTTCCTCGGCTTCATGTTCCTCACCGGCCGCATGATGTGGAACGTGGCATTTTCGATCATTGTCGGCATTGCCATCATATTCGGTGCCGCAACGCTTGTGGACGCCATGCGCTCGGCTGCCGGGACTTGATGGGATGTCAGACGATCAGCCTGCCGTCGAACCCATCGCCTTGGCCTTCACACGCCCGCCCATGTTGCTTGGCGTGCGCTACGAGATTTTCGCGCTCAACGGGATGGTGACGGTGATCCTTTTCATCATGACATCGAACTTCCTGTCAGTGCTGGTGGCGCTGCCGATCCATTTTGTCGCCGCCTATCTCTGCCAGCGCGACCCTTACTTTTTCCACGTCGTGGAAGTGTTCCTCAAAAGCCGACGGGCGGTCAAGAACGCCCGCTTCTGGGGTGGGCGGAGCTACGCGCCATGAATGCTCCTGTGAACGCATTGTCGCGTGATCTGAAATTCGGCAAAGAGCGCCAGCGCGAAATGGGCATTGCAGCCCATGTCCCCTATTTGCGCCATGTCGATCCGGAAACACTCGCCACCAAATCCGGTTCATTGATCCAAGTCATCAAGCTTGGCGGTCTGCCGTTTCAGACCATGGATCAGGCAGAGGTCAATGCGCGGTTCTTCAACCGCAACACCATGATCAAGGCCCTTGGCTCGTCGCGCTTTGCACTCTATTCGACCATTATCCGCCGGCGGATCGAGCCGCAGATTGACGGAGACTTCGACAATCCCTTTGTTGCCGAGCTCAGCGACCGCTACATGGAATCGCTGCGCGCCAAGAGCATGTATGTGAACGAGCTTTATGTTTCGGTGATCCGCCGCCCGATGACCGGGAAGATCGGTCTTGTCGACAAGATGTTCGACGCGTTCCGCAAGGTTAACAGCGGCGAGGAATCACGGGCAGAGGCCGTCAAAGACCTGTCGCGCTTTGTCTCGGGCGTCGTCGGTGATCTTGCCTCCTATGGCGCCGAAGTTCTGACCTGCGTTGACCGGCAGGGCGGCAAATATTCTGAAGTGATCGAGTTCGTCGCAAAGATCCTGTCTGGCGGTGAAGAGATCGAAATGCCGCTGCCGCGCATGGCCATCTCTGAGGCCATCGGTGTGCGCCGCCCGTTCTTTGGCCGCAGCGCCTTGGAAATCCAAGGCCTCGCCATCGGAACCGCAAGGCTTGGCGCCATGTTGTCGATGAAGGAATATCCGCCCTATGCCACGCCCGGCATGTTGGATGGGCTCTTGCGCCTGCCTTACGAGTTCATCGCCACGCAATCATTTGCCATTGAAGACCGCGAAAGTGTGCGCGAAGCCATTGAGAAGATCGCAAGGCAGGTGGCGGGCTCGGATGAGGCCGGCACGTCGGTTGAAGATGATGTCGAAGCCGGCCGCGACAAGGCGGCATCCGGCGAGGTGATCTTTGGTAAGCATCACTTTTCGCTCTGCGCGTTCGCCGACAACTTGCTGTCCCTCAACAAGGCAATCACCGACATTTCATCGGAACTGTCGCGCATGTCGATTGTCACAGTGCGCGAAGACCTCAATATGGAGGCGGCCTTCTGGGCGCAGCTTCCGGGTAATTTCTCCTACATTGCCCGCTCATCGCTGATTTCCTCGCTTAATTACGCCGGGCTGTTCTCGGCGCATAATTTTCCGTCCGGCAAGACGAAGAAACTGCATTGGGGAACGCCGATTGCTCTGATGGAGACGACCAGCCAGACGGCATACTATTTCAATTTCCACGTCGATGATGTCGGCAATTTTACGGTCATGGGACCTACCGGAACGGGCAAAACCGTCGTCCTCTCTTTCCTGATGGCGAATGCGCTCCGGGTCAGTCCGCGGCCGCGCTGCGTGTTCTTTGACAAGGACAATGGCGGCGAGATTTTTGTGACCGCTCTTGGCGGCCGTTACGAGACCATGTCTCCCGGCACGCCAACCGGCTTCGCGCCGTTGCAATTGGAAGACATTCCCCATAACCGCGCGTTTGCGAAAACTCTCGTCGCTTACATGCTCAAACCCTCGGACGCGGATCTTTCTGCTGAAGAAAACGAAGTCATCGCCAATGCGGTTGATGATGTGTTTTCAAAAGTCCCACGCCGGGAGCGCGTGCTTGAATGTCTCGACGAGGGCCTGCGCGGACGTCTGAAGGCCGGGGTCGGCGACCTTCCAGGACGCTTGCGTGAATGGACCGACTGCGACAACAAGGGCTGGCTGTTCAACAATTCCACCGACGAGCTCGACTTCGGCCAAACAATCATCGGCTTTGACATGACGCAGATCCTTTCCGATCCGCGCACCCGAACGGCGGCGCTTCTCTATGTGTTTCACCGCATCCAGGAAGTTTTGAACGGCGATCCGGCGCTGATCTTTCTCGATGAGGGCTGGAAGCTGCTCGATGACCCGGTGTTCACAGCCTACATCAAGGACATGCTGAAGACCATCCGCAAGCAAAACGGAATTATGGGATTTGGCACACAATCGGCGGCAGACGTTGTCAACTCCTCGATCGCCAGCACGCTGATCGAACAGACGCAGACCAACATCTTTTTCCCGAACGCCAAAGCCGATGTCAGCTCCTACCGCGAGTATTTCGGGCTGACAGAAAAAGAGTTCCGCTACATCAAGGAAGCTGACAAGAACTCCCGCACCTTCCTCATCAAGCACGCCAGCGATTCTATCGTCGCGCGGCTTGATCTCTCCAAAATGCCCGACATCGTCAAAGTCCTTTCCGGCCGCACCGAGACCGTGCGCGAAGCGCGCGCGCTGCGTCAACGTTACGGCAATGATCCGGCAGACTGGCTGCCCTATTTCTGCGGCTGGAAGCGCGAGGGCAGCGATGCAAAATAGTCTCGGTGTTCTGCTCGCGCTTTCACTTGTTACTCTCCCCTCACCTTCCCTTGCCGATGTGCCGGTGAGAGACGGAACCAATCTTGTTCCGCGCGTGGCGGACAAGGACCAATCGTCCGATTCCAAGGCAAAGAAGGCCGACGAGATCGAGGAGCGGCGTTCGGTCAATTGCAACATTTCGCAAAAGGAGCGCAACCGGCGTCTCTATAACCGTTCGCCCGCCAAAGCGGTTGGGGAAGAGGGCCGCAATGTCGAACTCATCAAGCATTTCGCCAATAAATACCGCGTGCCGACCGGCCTTGCACTGTCGGTCGCCTATGCCGAGTCGGGCATTGACACCTGCGCCGGTTCTCCAACCGGCGTTCAGGGCGTCATGCAGCTCACCAAAAGCACCGGCAAGGGGCTTGGTTTCAATCGCGACATCAACGATCAAAACATCGAAGGCGGCGTCAAATATTTGGGGCTAGGCGTCAAGAAGTGCGGTCAGACGAACTATGCCTGCCTTGCCTCCTGGTATAATGGCTCCACACAGGCCGAGCAGCGCGGCTGGGCGGCAAAAGTCGCGCGCAATCACGGCTGGTTTAACGCCTATGCCGGCGGAGGTAATATTCCGGATATCACGGCGCCTGTATTCGACACGTCGGTTGACTACGGTTCCACCGCAACAAACGGCGCATTGAATGGCGGCGAAACGGCCGTCAACCGCGCCACCGCTGGCATGAATTCGAGCTCTGTTCGGATGCAGGAGATCACCCGGGTTCTGCAAGCGCTGAGCGAAGGCAATGGCTCGTCCATCCGGTATCAGGATGCATGGGACGAAAACACCAAGGCGCGCGGCGTCAATGTTGAGCTCGCCAATGAGCTGATCCTTTTGCAGACCCTGCTTAATGAGCTTCTTGCGGCCCGCATGAACCTCAAGAACGCTGAGATCTCGCAGACCGTCAAAGTGGTCGATGCAGACGGTTCGGTTTCACCCTTTTCCTGCGACCCTGTCATTCTGGAACAAATGCAAATTCCGCAGAACCTTTGGCCGGACTGCGCCCGAACCCAAACAAGCGGCAGCGGCACCTCAGAAACCCTGACACCGCTTTCCGGCGGCGCGGCGAATGCCGTTGAAGCCATCCAAAATCAAGCCAATTAGGAGAACCATAATGTTGCGAAAAATTACCGCGATTGCCCTCAGCGTCATGAGCTCTTCAGCGTTCGCCGATGTGCCCGTCATCGACGCGACCAACCTTGCTGTTGCCCGCGAAAACGCCGAAAACACCGGCGAGATCATGCGCACCAATGCCGACATATTGGAAAAGTCGAAAGAGATATTGAAGGCGCTGTCGGGCAACCGCGACGGGTCCATGGGGATTGGCAGCGAAGGGCTAGCTGGCGGCATGACGGTTTCCGGCGCGCCCTCTTTTGGGTCGGTGATGAATGGCGGAACACTTTCATTCGGCAATCTCTCACCGCAGGCTCAGGAAATTGCGGCAATGGTCATCAATGGCCTGCAGCTTGTGAAAACCGTCAAAGCCATCGTTGAAGGCGAAGACCCGGGCGCAGCAAACAATGCCTACTCAAGCGCGGTCAACACCGCAGCGCTGCTCTCCGCCCTCACCTCCCAAGCCTCCGCAGGCGTAACCGCACGCGAGCAGTCGTTGCAATCAGCCAGCGGCCAGATTGGCGAGGCGGAAGACGTCAAAGGCTCGGTTGATGCCAACACCAAAATGCAGCTGGAAACAGCCCGTACCATGAATGAGCTGATCGGCGTTTCGAACGGCGCGGTATCCGCCATGAATCAGGAGATGCAGTTTCGTCTGACACAGCAGTCTGAGACAGCGAAGATGATGAAATACAAGGTCGTGAACCCTTTCAAGGACGCGGGCAATTGATGTTCGTGGTTCAAACATCATTCGCCGCGCTGCTTGTTTTGTTGGCCGGCTGCGCAACGCCCGAAATGAAAGCTCCCTGCGGCCCACTCAATGCCTATGCGGCGGATGATTGCGGTGAAGCCAAGCCGGCAAACACGGCCTTCGACGCCGCCTTGAAGAGGTAGTTCGATAGTGGCCAATGCAGTGACAACCGTCATCTCTGACATGCTCAAGACGGTTGATCAAACGAGCGAAGCCTTTATCGAGACTGCTTATGGCGGCCTCGGGCTTCAGGTTGAATATCTGTTCCGCTCGATGCTCATCCTCTACGTGGTCTGGTGGGGCTATTTGATCCTGGCGGGGCGCGCCAACGGCAGCCCGATTGAAATCGCCTTCAAGCTGATGCGGGCTTTTTTTATTTACTTCATGGCAACGAACTGGGATGCATTTGCCGCAACGCTGTTTGTTTTGGCGCAGAAGGTTCCGGACATTATCTCTGACACAATCATCAAGGCAGTAGCCGGAAGCGCGGGGCTTGAAAGCGGTTCAGATGACGTGTCTGGCGTCGTCCGCATTCTTGATGCTGTATTTGAGGCAGCGCTTAAAATTTGGGAACAGGTCACTTCCGACACGCTGGGCTACATCACCGGTGCCTTTGTCGGAACAGTCGTGTTCGTGTTTGCGATGTTCTTCATCGGCTTTGCCGTCGCGGCCATTCTCGCGGCCAAATTGATGCTCGCCATCACATTGGCACTCGCGCCGGTCTTTATCATTCTGGCGCTCTATCAATACACGACACGCTACACCGACGGGTTCCTGACGCTCGTGGCGCAGCTGGTTGTCGGCCAAATCATGATCTATTCCTTCCTCGGCCTCTATTACAAAATGATCGCCATGGCGATCTCGGCAACCGAGGGCCAGGCGATCGACAGCAAGCTCGCCTATGTCGCACCCTTCGTTCTTGTCTGCCTCATCGGCTCGTATGTGTTGAGCCAGATTCAGGTTTTGGCGGGTATAATAACTGGCGGCTCCGGAACAAATTTGGCGGGAGCCTATGGTGGAATGCGGCGATCTGTGCGCGGAATAAAAGCTGGATCAGAGGCAACCGGCCGCGGTATTGCGAACAGCGCACGAGGCATCATGCGTGGAGCAAATCGCTTCGACAAAGCGGTCGTGGGCGCACTCGACCGTCGTGACGCTCAGAAGCTGGCGATGCAGCGCGAAGTTACAAAGAACAGCCAAGTTTGAAATCAATCAAAACGAGCTTCTGGCAAACGATGCGAGGTAGCCAAACAGCTTCGGAAGAAAGGCAATCGCTATAATGAAGAGCCAAAACCACAGCATGCCCGCTCCGCTGTAGTCCTCCTTCGCGGCCTTTTCCGTGGCTTGCCTCGCGGCCTCAATCTGAGATTCGTTCATTCCATTGATCCGCAGTTGGCTCAAGCGCCGCACGTCTGGGGACGGTAGGCCTAACAATCTGAAAGCAATATATACATTAATATCTCAACTGCCACAATTTGTTACAAATCCGGCAACTTTCGACGATTTCGCTTGTTTCCGAAACGATAAAAAATTAACTATAACTTAGTTTTTGTAAAGTTCTCCACACCGAATCAACGAGGGACTCAGTGGCTGCTGAAACGGATTATGATTCCTATTTTAAGGCGGGGGCAACATGGGAAGACGAAATCCATCGCAAGCTGAGACGTTCGCGCTCGCTCGCATGGACCGTCACCGCCGTCTTTGCCGGCATTGCCGGTGCCTCTCTACTGGCGCTGAATGTCATGTTGCCGCTGAAGCAATTCGAACCCTATGTAATCGCCGTCGACAAGACGACTGGTTTCATTGAGGTTGCCCGCGCGCTGAAGCCCGGTGCGCTCAGTGAGAACGAGGCGGTCAGCACGGCAAATCTCGTGCGCTATGTCCGCGCCCGCGAAACATATGACCCCCGCGCGCTGAAGGACAATTACGATCTCGCGCAGCTCTATTCGACCGCCATGGCATCGTCAGAACTGGAGCGGGACTTTGAACCGTCCAACCCGCGCAGCAAAGACAAGGTGTTAGGTCGCGAAACCAAGGTCGAGGTGACAGTCAAATCGGTTTCGTTTCTGAACAAGACCACTGCCACCGTCCGGCTTCAAACCATCACCAAGCGCCAGAACACCGCCAAGACCGAAGACTGGGTCTCCGTCATCCGGTTCCGTTACACGACGTCGCCTTTGAAGAACGAATACCGGTTCGACAATCCGCTCGGATTTCAAGTGACGGACTATCGCCGCGATCAGGAATCGCTGCCGGATGCGCCTGCGGTGCGGGAAGTCAATAAATGAGAATTCGTATAGCTTTGATATCGGCTGCGTTGGCGGCGGCAAGCCTGTGCGCCTCACCGGTTTTCGCAAGAGACCCGCGCATCCGCTATGTCACGTTCGACAATGACAATGTCGTCACGGTGCAGGCCGGTCTTGGGGTCTCAACGATGATTCAGCTTGGCTCATCTGAACTCATCGAAACAATCTCGGCCGGAGACACGCTCGGCTGGTCGATTGTGCCGAAGAAGGGCTCGGGAATCCTGTTCATCAAGCCGCTGCAGGAGGATGCGCGGACCAACATCAATGTCGTCACCAACAAGCGCGTCTATTCGCTGCTCCTGCAAGGATCGAAAGACCCGAGCATGCGGACAGCGTTTCAGGTGCGGTTCAAATACCCGGACGAGGAAGTAAACGCCAAGCTGTTGGCAGAAGCCGAAGAGAGCGCCCGCAACCCATCACTGAAGGGGATTGATCAGGAAAATCTGAACTATGACTATGTCTACAAGGGCGCTGACGAATTGAAACCGCGTGTCGTCTTTGACGACGGAAAGCATGTCTTCCTGCAGTTCACCGGCGACATTCCGGCAATCTTTGTTGTGGAAGAGAAGCGCCGTGAATCGCTCGTCAATCTTCGAACCGAGGGCGAATACGTCATCATCGACAAAGTCGCATCGCAATTCACCTTGCGCGCGGGCGCAACGACGCTCTGCCTCTACAACGCCAATTGGTCGGCGGCAAAAACTGACCCAATCAGCGACATTTACGGGCCAGTGAAGATTGGAAAGGACCAAGACCTTGTCCAACGTTGATTTCAGGAATTTGGATGGCGCGAGCCAGGTCTCGGAAAAGCGCGCCGGAAGCGCGACGCGCTTTGCCCTGCCCATCATGGGAGCGCTGGCGGCGTCCGGGCTCTTATGGATGAACTGGCCTGCAGCCAAAGAAACCTCCGCTCTCAACAAGGAAGACGAGGTTTTTGAAACCAGCCAAATGTCGGTCAAAAACTTGGCTGACGAAAACCCGGTCGAGAAAAAAGACAATCTCATGGTCGTGCCAGTGCCCGATCAGGCGGCGCCGTTGCAGGCCGCCGATGTCAACAGCGTCGTGCAGCCGGGAATTGATCTTGAGGCGCAGCGGGCGGCGCTTGAAGCACAATTGGCAGCTGAAGCAGCGCGGCTGAAAGCCGAGGATGAAGCGCGGCTGCGAGAAGAAGCGGCACGCCGCGCTGAGGAGGAGGCGAAACGTCTGGCGGAAGCGGAAAAGCTTCGCTGGGAGCGGCTGCGCTCCGAGCAAATTGTCTTCGATGGAGCAGACAAGTCCAATGCGAACGACGCAGAAGCTGGAGCAGTCAGCATTGGCGACGATGGCCAGATACTGCCATCGCCGGCCGCAATCGCTGTTGAAACCGATAGCAACCGCGCATTCCTCACCTCCGCAGAAGGCACCACGGCAGGCATGGTCAAAGCCACGCGCAATCTGAGGACGGATGCGCTGATTGCGCAAGGCACGCTGATCCGCGGATTTCTGGAAACCGCCATCAACACTGATCTCCCCGGTATGGTGCGCGCCGTGGTGCGTGAGGATGTCTATTCGCTCGACGGCAGGCGCGTGCTCATCCCGAAGGGCTCGCGTCTTGTTGGCGAATATAATTCCAGCATTTCGCGCGGTCAAAATCGCGTTTTCATCGTCTGGTCGCGCCTGATCCGCTCTGACGGCGTGTCAGCAGACATCGCCTCTCCCGGCGCGGACCGGCTTGGCCAGGCGGGCATTGCAGGCAAGGTGGATCGGCACTTTGCCGTCCGCTTCGGTTCGGCCATCATGCTGTCGCTGCTCGGCGGCGGCGCGGAATATCTTGCCGCCCTTGGCGACACTGGATCGGCGTCCTCGCAAACCATCACCGCGACCAATCCGGTCACCGGCGAAGTGACAACCATCACGCTGGAGCCCGGCAAGACAGAGGCCGAAGCCCGAAAGATCGCGGCAGAACGCGCTTCAAGCACACTCAATGAAATTGCCAACGAGAGCTTCAAAGACACCACGAAAATCCCGCCAACAATTCATGTGGCGCAGGGCGAGCCTGTCATCGTGTTTCTGCGCCGTGATCTTGATTTCTCAGGGCTGTATGCCGATCCGGTCAGCCAAGAGTTGGCGCGGCTGAAGCGCGGCGGCGTGACGCGCACCGCAATTGATCCCACACCGCTTTACCTTACGCCGAAGGACGCCGGTTATCTCGGCGCATCGCCATCCTACTATCCGCCAACGCCTGAGCTCTTCGTTGACAAGTAATTTGGGAGCTTTCCGTTGAATGCAATTCTTCAACACTCTGCACGCCGCTCGCCTTTGCTTGAAGCCGAGATGCAGCCGCTTCGGCGCTACCTCGATCAGGATGACATTTCCGAACTGTCGATCAACCGGCCTGGCGAATTGTTCATCGAGCGCCTTGGCAGCAATGAAATGGAACAGGTCATCAGTTCAGAATTCACCAGCGCATGGATTGGCAAACTTGCCGAGCGCGTCGCTGGCTCCACTGACCAGCTCGTCAATGCAGAGCGCCCAATTCTGTCTGCGGCGCTGCCCTCCGGAGAACGGTTCCAATGCGTCCTGCCGCCGGCGGCACCGGATGGCGGCGCAATTTCTATCCGCAAGCAAGTGATCAAAGAAATCAGCCTGTCCGGCTACAAGGAGGCAGGTGCGTTTTCTGAAACGAAAATGGGCAGGAGCCTCGAACTGTCAGATGCCGAACAGGAACTGATTGGGCTTCTTGACGGTGACCCGATGGAGTTTCTGAGCTGTGCCGTAAAGGGACGTGTCTCCATCGTCGTCTCGGGCGGTACATCCACTGGCAAGACGACTTTCCTCAACGCGCTTCTGAAGGAAATCCCCTCTTCCGAGCGCATCATCACAATAGAGGATACACGGGAACTTAAGCCGACGACGCCCAACACATTGGCCCTGATTGCTTCCAAGGGCGACCAAGGCAAAGCGCGGGTCGATGCGCAAAGCCTGCTGGAGGCTTCACTGCGCATGCGTCCCGACCGGCTGCTGCTTGGAGAATTGCGAGGCGCGGAAGCATTCGCCTTCCTGCAGGCCATCAACACGGGTCATCCGGGATCCCTCACGACGGTCCACGCCAACTCTGCGCACTCGGCCTACGAGCGCCTGGCTCTGATGGTCATGCAGGGCGGCGTGCAACTGGGCAAGGCCGAGATTATGGACTACCTCAAAGAAGTCATCCCGGTCGTTGTGCAGCTGGCGCGTGGTCCTGGCGGCAGGCGGGCTGTCAGCGAAATCAGATACTCCAAGGCTTCCCGGGAAGCCCAGAACTGATGCGCTGGTTCACTGCTCTGGTCGGCACGCTGCTTGCCGCCGTCTTGGCCGCCATTCTGTTTTGTATCGCATACGCAGGCATGCACTGGTTCGAGTTCCGCTCGACCGTACTGTTCGACTCCCTGAATTCAAATTTTATCGGCGGCCTCAAACTGCTTTGGACTGAAATCTCTCTACACGGAACCACAAAGCGCGTCGGCATCGCCGCCGCAATCGCATTGCTGGCGATGGGCACTCTCTTGACCGCATTTTTCTTCGCACTCAAGAAGCGCCACACAACAGACGCGCGGTTTCTGAATCTGCTGGAAGCCAAAGAGCTCGGCCTGACCGACAAAGGCGGCGTCTTCGTCGGCCGCATCGGCGGCAAGATCATCAAAGTGCCTGGTCGCTTCACTCAGCGTGGCTCCGGCCGAAAAGCCAAATGGAAACCCAAACTTGTCGGCGGCCAGAAACTCTGGATCGACGGCGATGACGTCGGCGGCTTTGTCATCGGCCCTCCCCGCTCCGGCAAGGGCGCATCACTGATTGTGCCCAACTGCCTTCTTTGGCCCGACTCGCTCATCGTCCTCGACATGCGCGGCGAAACCTATGAGGCGACCGCCGGCTATCGCCAGAAATTCTCCCGCGTAGTGCGCTTTTCCCCGGCCGACGAAAATGGCGAAACCGAGAAATACAATCCGCTCGATTTCGTCAGCCTTGATCCCGACCAGCGCGATATCGATATAAATTCAATTGCCGCCGCGCTCCTGCCGACACCAAAGAATGACGCCTACTGGATTCAGGACGGACGGGCACTATTCAGCGGCGTCGTCTCATGGGTTCTCGAGAACCCCGATGTGACTCCGATGGACAAAAACATCGGAACCGTTCTTCGCATCATCGAAGGGGCGCAATTGCCGCTGCGCGATTGGCTCTTGCAGGAAGCTGGCGCAGGTCAGGAAACCAAGAGCGACTGGATCGGCTACTTCACCCGCTCCTGTCTGGCGCGCTTTGCCGTGATGGCAGACAAACAGTTCGACGGCGTCTATGGCACGCTTGCCGCAGCCGTCAAACCCTTCAAGAACGAGCGCATCCTGCGCGCAACTGCGACGTCCACTTTCGACATTCGCGCCATGCGCCGCGAAAACATCAGCCTCTATCTCGATTTCCGCATCCAGCAGGTCGCCTCCATCGGGCCGATCTTCAACGTGCTGATGACGCAGTTCATGGACTACATGTCCCGCGACATGATGCACCGCCATGAAAAGCGTGTTCTGGTTCTCCTTGATGAGTTCCAGAACCTCGGCAAGCTCGAAAACGCCCTCACGGTTGCGACGGTCCTAGGCGGCTATGGAATTCCAACATGGTTCTTCGTCCAGTCGCTGCGCTCCATCGACAATGTCTATACGCGCGAAGGCCGGCAGACCTTGGTCAATGCGGCAAGGGCGCAAATCTTCTTCGGGGCGCAGGACCCTGAAGACCAGCGCTACGTGTCGCAGCTCTTGGGCGAGCGGACCGACACGGTGGTTGACGTCTCGCATTCCGGCACAATGTTCGACCAGAAGCGCACTTCCGTCCAGTCCAAGCACGTCATGCGTCCCCTCATGCGACCGGACGAAATCGGCTCCATGGATGAGGCCCGCTGCATCATCAAGATAAGGAACCAGCAGCCAATTCTGGGCCTGCGAAACTTCTACTACGCCGACAAGGAACTATCTGCGAGAGCTTGGCGGCCTATGAATGTTTCGAAACGCCCACTTCCAGTACACGCCGCAAAAGGCTTCCGCGGGGAGGCGATCTGTGTCGCTGAAGCTCAGCCCAGCCCGCCTCTTAGCAATTTGAGCTCATCGATTGAGCCGGGACTAAGATATTTGCAATTATCCAAATCTGTAGCCCGCCATAGCGTGGAAACCAAGACCCACTTGAATTCCAATCAGGGGAAAGCGGAATTCAGTTTCAGGGAGTTGGCTAGCGAAGTCGGCAAGCAGCCTGCTCTTGAGAGCATCGATTTGGAGGCTGTAAGGGCATTGCTTTCCCAAGACGCGGCACTCTCGACGATTGCCAAATCCATCATGGCAGATGTGACCTCCATACTGTGTGAATGACCTGAGTTGGCTTCGCCGGGTCAACGCCGCATCGCGCGAGTGCCTCGCCATAGGACACCCGCAGAAGTTCTCCGTTAGAAAATCATGGCATGGATGGGGTTTTGCCAACAGATCGCACCGGTTAACTTTCGCAATTCGGCGACAACCCACACCGCAAAGCGGGAATGCCAAGGTGCCCGTAATTGCAGCTCCAGTGAGTCCTTGCCGGGGGTTTGCATTGAGGGGTGCAAGGAACCAAGTTGCGAACGTCAAGTTCACGGTTGAATTCGTGTGGTCACTACTAATACACAACGAAATCAGCATTTGTCAGCGACAGGTTAGCCGCCACTTGTGCGAACTGGATTGCAGCCACTCCTCCGAAACCATCAGCGTCGTATGACAATTCGCCCGTTGAACTGTTGTAAAGAATGCGGTCGTCGGCATCGACTGCGCCCGTTGTGACGTTCTTGAACATGGAAGCACCCAAGACGCCCGTCAGCGTTATGCCGGCGTAGGCGTTCTTGCTCAATTGGATCGTATCATCCGCCACCGAAAAGTCGGTGATCGTGTCCTTGTTTGTGGTCGAGTTGGCGAGTGTGTCGAAGCGGAACAAATCAAGGCCCGTGCCACCCGTCAGCGTGTCGTTGCCAAGCCCACCGTAAAGAACGTCGTTTCCATTCTGGCCAGACGGTGAGTTGTTTCCGGTGTTTCCGACAAGCATATCGACCTGATTGTCTCGCCCGGTTGCGTTGATGTTGGTTGTGCCGGTGAGATAGAGCCGCTCTACGCTAGCGGTGATGGTGAAACTGACCGACGCGTATATAAAATCGGATGCACCGCCGCCGCCAGTGACTTCATCAACGATGTCTGCAGAATTGTCGACATAGTAAAAGTCATTGCCAAGCCCGCCTTGCATCGTGTCTGCCCCAGCAAGTCCGTCAAGAACATTAGCTCCCACATTGCCAATCAGAATGTTGTTGGCTGCATCACCCGTCGCATTGATGTTTGCTCCCCCTGTCAGCGCCAGCCGCTCGACATTCGCGGCAATCGTCGCCGAGATAGATGCAAGAATAATATCGCTGCCCTGGCTTGAGAGTTCCGTGATGACGTCTGAGGCGCTATCGACGTAGTAGGTATCGTCGCCAGTTCCACCGATCATCACATCGCTTCCGGCTGCACCGTCCAGCGTGTCGTTTCCGGAAAGGCCAGTAAGTGTGTTGTTGCCGGAATTGCCTCGAAGATAATCGTCCTTGCTGACCAGCCCGGTCGCGTTGATATTTGCCGACCCGGTCAAGTAGAGGCGTTCAATGTTGGCAACCAACGTGTAATTCATCGACGCATGGATCTCGTCAATTCCTTCACTCGCGATTTCGCTGACGCTATCGCCAGCATTGTCCACAAAATACTGATCGTCGCCCAGGCCGCCGGCCATTTGATCTGCGCCGGTGAGGCCGTCGATCCGGTCATCGCCGCCAACGCCGTTGATCACATCGACGCCATTGGTGCCGTTGATCGTGTCGCCATTGTCAGTTCCGGTAAGCGTGGTCAGGCCCGTCAAGGTGTTGAAGGCGATGGCGGAAACTGTCGTCCCATCAGCAAACTCAAATATCTCAAACTTACTGCCTTCAAGGCCAACGCGTAGTTCTCCAGAACTCATACCGTTATTCCAGTTGAACCGCAGCGCGTTGCCGTGCACCGATGCGCTGGTGTAGTCATGATATCCCATTGTGATGTCACTCAGTGCCAAGTCCGTGAATCGGATGCGGTCGGCGTCACCCGAGGTCGTTGTTTCGACGGTGCCGCCAATGAACACCAAACCACCGTTTGCGCCGTAGAGGTAAGTGTCGTCCCCCGCACCGCCATACAAAGTTTGCCAGCCGGCGCCTGATCCGGCGTCCATCACGTCATCGCCAGCACCACCGGTAATGCTGTCATACCCCGTGCCGCCCCCGATATAGTCGTTGCCCGAGGTTCCAATGAGGCTCGTCAATCCGGATGTTGAATTGTGGGTGATTGAAGATACTGTCGTACCGTCAGCAAACTCGAAAACTTCAAACTCGCTGCCCTCAAGACCCACCCGCAGTTCCCCGGAACCCGCCCCGCTGGTCCAGGAAAATCGAAGCGCGTTGCCGTGCACCGACGCGCTGGTGTAATCATAGTATCCCAATGTGATGTCACTCAGTGCCAAGTCCGTGAATCGGATACGGTCGGCGTCTCCCGAAGTCGTTGTTTCGACAGTGCCGCCAAGGAATACAAATCCGCCGTTAGCGCCGTAGATATAAGTGTCGTCTCCTGCGCCACCGCTCATGGTTTGCCACCCTGGGCCTGATCCAGCGTCCATCACATCATCGCCAGCGCCACCCGTAATGCTGTCGAACCCCATACCACCACGTATATAGTCGTTGCTCGCCGTCCCGATGAGTGTCGTCAAACCGTTTGTTGAATTGTAGGAAATTGAGGAAACGGTCGTTCCATCCGCAAACTCGAAGATTTCAATATGCTGTGCGCCGAGTGCGATGCTAAGTTGGCCAGCGGTATTACCGCTGATCCAGTCAAAATTGAAAGCAAGACCCTCTTGCGGGGCGGTCGACGACGCATAGTTCGTTGTCGAAAATGAGATGTCACCAAGCGTCAGGTCAGAAAATATGACGCGGTCGGATGCCCCGCTGTTCGCCGTCTCTGCAGTGGAGCCAATATAGACTCTGCCATTTCCTTTTGAGTAAACGTAACTGTCGTTTCCGCCTTCGCCGTAAAGATACTGAATATCCGAACCGTCGCCGGGATCCGCGCGATGATCCCCGGCACTTAACGTATCATCTCCTTCGCGGCCAAATATGAAATCTGAATCAGTGGTGCCATAGATCCTGTCATTTGATGACGTGCCGATTAGTTCAGGACGCCCATCCGTGTACCAGATGATCGCACTGATGGTCGTGCCGTCCGCAAACTCAAAGACTTCAATCCTGTTTCCCTCTTGGGCGACACGAAATTCTCCGCTGTTTGATCCATCTGACCAGAGAAACTGCAACGCCAGGCCGTCTGAGGTTCCGGCTCCGTAGTTGTACGTGTCGAGCGTAACGTCACCCAGCGTGAGGTCGGTAAACCGAACGCGATCCAAGCTTGATACGACTATTTCTGCCGTGCCGCGAACGAACACGTTGCCCCCGTTTGAGCCGTAAACATATGTGTCGCTGCCACGGTAGCCATAAACGAACTGCCAGCCCGCACCTGTGCCTGCGTCGAGGATGTCGTCGCCGTCGCCACCAGACAGCGTGTCAGTACCGTCGCCGCCAAGAATGAAATCGACACCGCCGTTGCCATTGATGACGTCATTGCCGGCAAAGCCGACAAAGTTTTCGTTGTCATTGGTGCCGTTCAAAGTTTCACTACCTGCCGTGCCCTCTACCAGGTACGGACGCGCCATGAGTTCGGCAAGGTCCCAAGTCACGCCGTCGCTGAATTTGATGGATTCAAGGCCGTAACCCTTAGCAGCCGATTCAAATCTGTCCTTGTCGGTGATGACTTCGTTTGTACCGTTAACGTAGATCGCGATTATAAGGTCGTTGTTTTCGCGGCTGAGGGTCACAGCTGTGGATGCCACGTTCGTCAGGACAAGCGTGTCGTTCTCAAACAGGTTTAAGGAATTGTCGTTGATGAAGTCATTGCCATCACCGAGCGCCCACTCATAAGTGTCACTGCCATCGCTGCCATCGACAGTGTCAACGCCTGTCCCGCCCACGATGCGATCATTACCACCAAATCCGTTCAGGATATCATTACCAGCCTGACCAAGAATGTAATCGGAGTAAGAAGTGCCGTCCTTGACATTTGGGTTATCGTCGCCGCTGGTGATTGTACGCGCCAGAATATCCGAAAGGTTCCAGACCGTCCCATCGCTGAAACAGATCGCTTCAATGCCCTTGCCGTCAATGGCTGAAGTACTGCTGGTTCCAAATTGGCCTAGAACAGTGATAACTTCCAAAGTCGTCCCATAGATGTTGACCATGAGATTGTAGGCAACACGCGTCAGCACGACTTCAGAAGTCAGAACACCAGACAGAACAAGCTTGTCGACCTCCAGCAATGATGGGCCAGCGTCGTTGATTGTGTCCGCGCCATCGCCTCTCGTCCACTCGTAGCGCTCATTGCCTTCGTGATCGTTCAATAGGTCAATATCCAGTCCGCCAATAATCTTGTCGTCACCTTCGCCGCCATGAATAACGTCGCCTCCGGCAAGACCATTGATTTGATCAGCCCCGGTCGTTCCGGTGCGGCCGTCATTTCCAGCTGTTCCGTTGATGACGTTGTACGTTGTGGCTGGTGTTGAAACATGGGTAACAACGATCCCCAGATGCTCCGGGCTTTCAGCGATGGCCGCAATCAGTGCGGCTTTGGTGATGGACCCGTATGAACTTCCCGCTGGCGCATCTATGTAGTTTGACCAGTTGGTTATCTCCGTCTGCGTGGCTGCCCTCCCGAAAGCGTTCAAGAACAGTGCGTCGACAAAGTTTGCGTCGCCCATACCTCTCAGCGAGGTTGCTTCCGCTAGGGCGAAAAGCGAAGCAGCCACACCGCCTAACGTGACATCGCTTTTGAGGATCTGGTCAGAGTAGTACTTGATTTCACTTGCTGTCGCTGCGCGGTCGAGCACTACGTCAAACAAGTGCATGACCTGCACATTAGCCAGTTCCTCATCGATGACATGGTCGCGTGTAACGTAATAGCCACGGAAATCGCTATTGTTGGTTTTCAGGTGTGTGTTGCCGATGAGGTCATGTTCGAGGCTGTCAGCAAGTGCCTGCGCAACACCCTCGCCGCCCTTGACACTGATGATCGCATCCAGCTCGGCAAGCGTTGGCGCGCGGCCCAGCGCATTTCGGTAGAAAATGCTGATGTATTCGGTGTCAGGTAGATCACCGTTGGTGGGCACCCCATACTTGGTCTTGAACTCTTGCGTCACCAGCAAAGCGTCGAGCAGGTCTGTCGCTGCAGCACTGCCGGCCGTGTGGGCCGCGCCAGAGTAATATTGCAGCAGCCCCTCGATTTCTGCTTTGGTCATGTCCCGGTCAAGAACAGTGTCATAAAGGTCCGCAGCGCTGTTCAGGAACTCATTCAAATCCTTTTCACTTAACGAAGCCACGTACGTATTGGTGGCCGTCGTTCCGTTGGTGACCGTCTGGATCGACAGCGTCCACTGTGCCACCCCTTCGGCGTCAGTCTGCCGTGTCGAGACTGTCTTGGTGTTGTTAGAAAGTGCGAGCGGTTTTGTCTGGGTCCAGACATAGGCGCCACGCCCGTTTGCAGTAAACTCTGTCGTTTCGACTGTGCCATTGTCGAAGGTATGGACCGTTTTGAGACCACCAAGACTGGTTACAGCCCGATCCTCAGACATACGATAGCCTGCGACATTGAAGTAGGTCGATGTCGAAACCAAAGTGCCATCGCTCAGCGTTTGCGTTGTGACCGTCAGTTCGCGAATACCGTCGCCATTGAAATCAGATTCATACGTTTCAAGCCTGCCATCGGCACTTGTCGTCGCCACCACTTTCTCAATCACGGACCCGTTGCTGTACGTCTTGGACGATGTCTCGATTTTTTCGCCCGCCGCGGTGAATACCGTTGATGCGTTGATTGTCTCGTCGATTGAGTCGTCGCCGCCGAGATCAATCTTGACGCTTCGGATTAGGCGGTTTGCAGAGGTCTCGACAATCTCACGGTGACCAAGTGCGCCGCGATAGTTGCTGTCATAGGTTTCCGTCGTTGAGCCGTCTTGATTGACCACGCGGGTTTCGGTCACCTGAAGGTCAATGACGCTATCGCCGTCGAAGTTAAAGCTCGTGACGGACGACTGGCCGTTGGCGCTTTCAAAAACCTCAATATCGCTTGTGATGTCAGACGCGCCGATGTGAGTGGTCTGCTCGTGATAGGCCGTGATCGTATTGCCAGACAGATCTGTCTCTCTGATCATCGCGATATCAAAATTGCTCGCAGACGCCGAAAATATTGACGTCCCGAGATCCGGCGTAAGGTTGCGATAGAGTTCTTCGACACGGCCATCCGCACTGACCAACCTGACTTCCGAAGCGGTACTCAAGTCGAGGCCATACTGGTCAAGCGTTTCGACGCGCTTGCTGCCGTCAGCAAAAGTGAAAGTTCTGACCATTTCGTCAACGACGCCGTCGGCATTCTTGTCGACAGTTGTCGACTGAAACAGACCGTTGGCCGCAGCGACGTCTACAACCGTGCGGATCGCCTGGTTGGCACTGTTGTCAGTTGTCGTTGTCGTGGTCACATCGCCATTGCCACCAATGACGCTGACGGTGCGGATTGACAGGTCAATCGTGCCGTTACCGTTGAAGTCCTGCTGGATGTGATTCAACAGCCCATTGTCACTGGTCACTTTAGTTGAGCGATAGATGGCGTTTCCATGACCATCGCGCTCGGTGATGACCTCGGTGACCGATCCGGAAGCAGACACAAACACGGACCTGTTTTCAGAAAAGCCGATGATGCCATCGGCGTTGCGGTCACGCGTGACAGTCTCGGTAAGGCCATCAGCGCTGACTGTGTTGGTTTCAACCGCAATCAGGGTCCCGCCAGAGGAGAAGAACTCGATCGTCGTGGTTTTTGTGCCGTCATCGCCGATTTTCTCAGAGCTCACCCAATCATCAAAAGCGTCGGAGCCCGCATTGTAAGCTGTTGTGACGTCACGGTGGTCTGCCGAGGTGGTGACAACCGTCTTGTCCCGCACTGAGTTGTCGGCGTTCTTGAGAACCGTTGTCCGTTGGGTGCTGCCATTGGCGTTGATGACCAACAGCTCGGTTTGCGTTCGGTCGATCGCATTATCGCCGTTCCAGTCGATGGTGGTGGTCTTGGACAGACCATCGTCCGAGGTCGTAACGATGGTCTTTTCGAGCAGCGTGTTGTTGTAGCTTCTGACTTCCGTGGTTTCGGTGCTGCTGCCGTCAGCAAGAATCGCGTCCGTTGTGATCGTCCTTTGGTCATAGATCGCGTCGCCGTTCACATCCTCATCGACTGTCTGGATGAGGCCATTTGCCGAGAGAGTCGTCACGGTGCGCTGCTGCAGCATGCCGTTCTCGTCAAGCACCGAGAGTTCGCTGGTGCGGACGCCATTGACTGCAACACTTGTGACTTCTGTGATGTCAGCAGCGCCGTCGCCGTTGATATCACGGGCAACGGATACAGAGCGCAGAGTGGTGTTGGCCGTCGTCACCGTCCTGCTGACCAGATCGCCGACGCCATCTGTGACGGTTACTGTCTGCACGCGGCTGCCGTCAGCGTTCAGCAGAATCAAATCTGTCGACGTGAAGTCGACCGTGCCGTCGCCGTCCACATCGGAAGTTGTGGTGCTGGACAAACCATCGTCGCTGACAATTTGAACGGTCTTGCTGATCAGCGAATTGTCCGCCGACCTGTTAGAAACCGTCTCGGTCGTGCTGCCATTGGTATTCAGAACCTTGACGTCCTGAGTGACGAAATCAAATACTTCGTCGCCGGTGACATCTCTCTGGATTGTGACGGACAAGCCGTCATCGCTCGTCGTCTTCACGGTCTTCTCGCGGAGTGACCCGTCGCCATTCTTGACGAGTTCAGTCTCGGTCCTGCTGCCGTTGACATTCAATACGGTAGCGTCGGAAACGACCGTTTCAAAGGCGCCATCGCCGTTGGCGTCCGTTTGAATCGTCGAGACCAACTCATTTGCCGAAACGATGCTGATCGACTGTGACGCCACAGTCCCGTCGGCATTCTTGTCCACGATTGTGGTCGTCGTTGAACCGTTTGCCGCCTCGACACTGGTGATGATCCGGTCATCATGGTCGTCACCGTTGGCGTCAGCGCTGATTGTTTGCGTGCGACGGTCCGCGCTCATCGATTCCACGGTCTTCGACAGGAGATTGCCGTCGGAGCTGCTCTCGGTGACGGTGCGGACGTAAGAACCGTTGTTAATATTGACGACGGTCGAATCGAGAATCGTCAATTCGTACACATTGTTGCCGTCGGCATCGACATGGGTCGTGATAATCTTGCCGTTGGCGCTGGTGTCCACATAGGACTGGTCGCGAAGGCTGTCGTTGCCGTTGCGGTGCGTTATGGTGTGCGTAGATGACAGGTTGGTGTTGGTCACCGTGACGTCAATTGTCTTCAGATCAATCGTGGTGTTGCCATCTATGTCGGTCGTGGTCGTTTTGGTCTCAGTCTTGGTGTTAGTGTCAAATGAACTGACGCTGGTCGAACGGTTGATCAGCGTGCCGTCAGGCTTGTAATTAGATGTGACCGATGTCGTTTGAACGGTCGAGGGCGCAATTGTTGCGAAGCTGACGATCGTTTCGCTGTCGTTAACGCCATTGCCGTCCGTGTCGGCCTTTACCGTCGACGTGATTTTGTCCGCGCCAAGCGTGGTGACTGTCTTGCTCTGCAGCGTGCCATTGCCGCTGAACACGCTCACCGTCTCGCTGCGGCTGGTGTCGGCATTGACCACCGTCACATTGGTCGTGGTCTGATCGTTGACGCCATCGCCGTTGATGTCGTGGGTCTCTGTCTTGCTCAGCGCATTTGCGCTTTGGGAAACCGTGACTTTCTCACGCAGCGATCCATCATTGTTGGTAACCGTGTTAGTCGAATTGGTCGATCCGTCTCCATTGACCACGATGACCGTGGTTTCTCGAATGTCAGTCGTGGCGTTGCCGTCAAGATCGCGGTCCGTGACCTTGCTGCGCCCGTCAGCACTCACCGACATCGTCACCTTGTCCCGAAGCGACGCGTCGCTGTTGGTCTCGGTAATGGTCTCGATGCGTGAATTGTTGGCGTTGATGACGATCAGGCGTGTTGATGTGAGGTCCGTGGAACCGTTGCTGTCATAATCGGCGGTTTCTGTGTTGGTCTTGCCGTCTATGCTGACCGACGAGGTCTGCGTGCGTATCACCGCGCCGTTCGGGGCAAGGTCGCTAATGGAGACAGTTCGGTGGCCGTCGGAATGTGTCGTGCGCACCTCGCGCTGGTCATACCAGCCGCCGCCTTCGCTATCGCGCAGTATTGTCGTGATCTTGCCGTCGGCAGAAACCTGTGTGTCCGTCTGGTCAGTAAACACGCCGTTCAGGGTGTTCTTGACCTCCTCGTGCCGCGTGGAGCCTGCGCCGGTCGTGGTGGTGATGGTCTGACCCGGTCCCACACGCCGTCGCCATTGAAGTCCCACGAGTTGGTAACCGTGCCGCCGGTGGCGCTGGTAACGCTCTTCAGAATGAAGGCCATCGAGCCATCGGCATTCAGCGCGGTGCTGGTGACCGTGCGCACACCCGCGCCATCGGTCGCAGTTGTTGGGGTCACGGCATAGCCCTGCACATCGCTCATCAGTGCAACATTGGCGACCGTGCCCGTGCCGCCACCCACCTTTGTGAACAGCGTCTGGCCGGTGATCCGCGAGCCGTCCGGCAGTTCGATGCTGGTCGTGTCGGCGGTGAGGTTGATCGATGCAATGCCCGCCTCAGCCAGCGTCATGACGCTTGTCGAGCCGTCGGCGTTGGTCACCTCGATCTTGAACTGCGAGAACGCCGCGTCATTGTTGTTCAGAACGCCATCGCCGCTTGTATCGAAAACGCTGCGGATCGCCTCCAGATCGCCGGAGGCTGTCGGGTCCCATTCGGTGAACACATATTGCTTGGTGTCGCGGATGTAGCCGAGATTGTCCGGATCAACGAACAACACTCCATCGCCCTTAGCTGCCCATGCTGTACGGTGAAGCAGGCCGTCATCGATCGAATCCATGAATTTGCCGGATTGAGAAAATTCGGTGACGCCGATGCCGTTGCCGTCGAGATCCAGGATTACTGGCACGCGGCCAGTCAAGCGGCCATTCTCGCCCTTCTGGCTCGGACGTCCTTGGCCAAATCCTGAATCGTAGTTGCCGCCGCCAAAATGCCTGCCGTCATTATCGCCGTAAGTATCGCCTGAACGTCGACCTCCGCCGCTGCCGCCAGAATTGCCTCTAGAGCTACTTGGATCACTGCCTGAAGACCCGGGGCTGCTAGGATGGCTTCCCATGTTGCCACCGACGCCGCCAAGATTGCCAGGAGCGGAGCCCGGTCCACTAGAATTATACCCGCCGCTACCACTGCCGGACGACCGGTCACTGCCAGACCCGATGGAGGGGCTCGCAGCTCCGCCGCCAAAATGTCTGCTGTCGTTGTCGCCGTACGGGTCGTTTGAAGTGCGGCCTCCGGCACTGCCGCCCGAGCTACCACCGATGCTGCCAAAATTGCCGCCACCACTCGAGCCGGGTGCATATGGACTGCCTGGTGTAGCATTTGGCCCAACATGGCCGGGGCTGTCGGGGGCAGCGGCTCTGTCAGCATCGTTGCGTTCTTGGCGTTCGTCGGGAGAGAGGCCGCCACGATTGGTTCTACCATAGTCGCGTTCCTGCGCAATTTCGCGAGCGCGATTTTTGTCTTGCTCAAGTGCTTGCTTGGCCTCAAACAGCGACAATCCGTCCTTATCAAACTCAGCAATATCTGCTGAATTCAGTTCCGGGCTATTAACAATTCCGGCCTTTTCCGCGGGCTCATTCTCAAGTATGGATTTTAATGCTTTGACGCCGTAGTAGTGACCCAGAACTCCGCCGATAATTCCCCCAAAAATAGCGCCAGGCAATCCTATCCTAGCCCCCAAAGTTACACCAAACGACGCCCCATATTCCGCTCCAGCCAAGCCGCCGGCTTGCGCGACTGCCTCCTTTGCGGCTCCGACTGAGCCAGATTTGTCATATGCATGATTGACTGCAACCCCGGCCCCTACGACGCCAAACGTAATCCCGGTCCCCATTACAGCGCGACTAATTGCCCGGCCCACTTCAAAGACGTGCATTAAGCCATGGACCCCGCCGAAATATCCTGAATTAGTTAGTCCATAGGCCTCCAAACCATGATCAACTTCTGCACTCGAATCGTGCGCTTGGTCTGAAGCGTTAGTCATGCTGCGAGCCCCCATTCCTGTTTCCGCCCTTGAACCTGCTGATCGTCCAATAGCGAAAATTGTATACGTATATTGAAGCAAGTAAGAATGAAACTAAAATCGTATCAAATGCTAATATTATGCCGTTTTTGTACATCATCCCAATGAAAGATATTTTAGTTTCAGTGGTAAATAGATAGAAAATAAGAAGCCCAAAAAATATTGCTTTCCCTTTCAAGTCTCTATTGCTTTTTATTACAATTAGATCAATAGTTGCTTTAGTCTTGGAGAAATAAGCTTTATATATACTTACAACTATAACAATTATACCCAGCAAAACCGATGAAAACACCAAAGAAAAATAGTAAATATCGAAATCAAGAATTGGCGATGATCCGAAAGATTTATTCAATTCAACTAGATTTGCATAAAATCTTGGTATCAATTCAATGGTGTGATTATATTTTACCAAGAAAACCTTCATCATAATATAATCTTTAAAATAAGTGATCGACAAATAGACAAGAAATACGAACATTGGAGAGAAAAATAGCACAAATTGCCCGTTGCGATGCATTTCACTCGCTTTTTCCTCGCCAAGCTCAGAAGAGTCAACTTTGCTAAAAGCCGTACTTGGTCTATTCATATCGAATAACTTTCGCTGTATATGGAAAAGCTGTTCTACACCAAATAATTCCCTCCAGCAAACGCCGCTCCAACCGCCCGCAATAGCTTGTCTGTCGTCGCCAAACTCGTACCCGTCGTGACATTCACCTGCACATGTGAAGCGCCCTTGTCTGCCTTCCATTGCCGCACGGCGGCGATCAGCCCCAGAAACACTTTCGTCCGCCCAACCTGATTGAGCGCTTCCTGCTCGACCGCAATCAGCTGCACCGCCACGAAGGGTGGGCCTTCGGAGAGCATGTAATGATCACACTGCGCCCAAGCCGCGCCAACGACCGCGCCGCGGTATTCAGCAACGAGGGCGAGAATATTGTCCGGATGCGTCGCCAGAAACGCAAACTGGGCATCAAACTTCCTGTCCGAAAACGCCTGCGCGCGGAACACCGAGTTGGCGTGATGCTGTCGCAACAGCAAGCGCAGCCCTTCGCGGTCATCAAGTCCCCCGCGGCGGATCAGCAAGCCCTTGCTGCCCTTGGCAAGGCCAGTGGAGCCATTCACCACTTTTGAGGTCACCGCATTCGAAGCAGCGTCGGGCGACTGCGAGCTAGAAGGCGAACGAACACTCGCAACCTCTGCCAGCAACACCAGTGACTGATCTGCGTCCAAAGCCGCCTGCCCCGCTTCAGTTGTAACCAACCGAACACTCAACCGCAGTTCAATTCTTATTAAGGTTGCATGTCAAGCATGCAATTGGGGACTTCGCACAAATCCCTTGCATCATTCTGCCTCGACAGTGGCCTTGTCAGTCTGCGTGACGGTGAACGGTGTCGATGGCTCTGGTCGTGCCTGCGTGTCCAAGTTCGAAACCGCTCAGATTATCACCTATATTGCTCTCACTCCGGTTACGCGGGCATGTCGGTGACTCGGAGCGCTAAAAGGAGGTCAACGGCCCGCCCCTTATCCTCAAGTCCTACGGAAAGCGGCCCGCGCCTCAGTTGATATAGATTCGCGCTTGTGAGCACTGTTCTGCCCAAAGGGGGCCGTTGCGTAAATTGGTATTTGCGGTGCGTTTGTGGGTTGGCGGCGTTGGGGCGTGGGTTTGTGCCGCTTGAACGGCTGGCTTTTGTCTGATCTTGTTTGGATTTGACTGCTTTGGCCGATTTTGGACGCAGTTGTGCCTTGAGCTATGATGTTAACGTGACCCAGCGGCGCATGTTGAAGGCCATGGCGGCGATCATCACTTGGGCGGTGGCTTTGGCAAGACCGCGATAGCGGATGACGGACAGGCCCATGCGGCGCTTCAAAGTGGCGAACGTTGTCTCGACGGCAGCGCGCTGGCGGGCGATGAGCCGGTTGAACCGCTTCAGGCGCCGCGGCAGGTCGGGGTGATGCTTGTTGGGGCGGCGTATGAGGCGCGGTTTGATGCCTCTGTCTTTAAGGGCCGCTTCACGGGCATGGGTGTGATAGGCGGCGTCCGCCAGAACCGCCTGTTCATCACCACAGATCAAAAGATCGGCAGGCGTTGTGTCGTTGATGTTGGCGGGCGTGGTGATGATCCTTCGAATGAGGCCGGAGCCTTGATCGACACCAGCATGCGCCTTGTAGCCATATGACGAGCCTTGCTTGCCCTGTCTGCGTGTGAATGCGGCATCCGGATCAGAGGCTGGCGCATCGGCTACCCCGTCTGTCGAGGCGCGCGGCGGTCTTGCAGCATTGGTTTCGATGATCGTCGCATCCAGCATCGTGCCGCGCCGAAGGATCAATCCCGCTTGGTCCAACTGTTGGTCCAACTCGCCAAACAGTGTGTCCAAAAGCCCCGTATCACTCAGCAAATTGCGAAACCGGCACAGGGTCGTATGATCGGGAACAGGCGCTTCAACACTCAAACCGACAAAATGGCGGAACGACCAGCGGTCAGATATCGCATCTTCAAGCTCGGCATCGGACAGCCCATACAAAGATTGCAAAAGCAGCGCCTTGAACATCAACAGCGGGCTGTAAGCAGGCCGCCCCGCACCACCCTCATGGCGCAGCCGTGCCAGGATCTTCTCGAACCGATACCACTTCACCAACCCCGAAAGCTGATCAAGCCGCTCATTGCGGCCAATACCGACAGGCAACAGCGCATCAACAAAGCTGAACTGTCCCGATTGCTTCACCGCCATGTTGATCCTCCAACTTCAAACACAGAGAATCATAACCACCGAATTTTGCAACGGTCCCCAAAGGAAAGACAAGCCGGAATTTTACACAACAGCGATTGCCATTCAGGAAGCTACTCCGGTCAATCGATTGCCCATAGCCGATCAACGCCCCGCGCAAAATTGGTTCCTGACAATTGACGAAGCCCGTCAGCGACTGACAGGCTGCGCAAGGCCTTTATGAAGTGCGTCACTTGGTGCCATCGGCAACAGCCTACCAATGCCGCAGGCGAATGGCTCAGGAGCACCTGCTGCGCTGCTAGGAATACATCCCAGATATTCCCCAACCCGGCAGTCCAAAATCGGGGAACAAGTTAAATCCGGCTTGCTGCCTTCACCAAGAATCCTGTGATTGCCAACGTGAACTTTTTGCCAGTTGGGCCCTACCGCTCTTGATCTCTATCTTTACCTTTGGAGCGCTCAGCGAGCTCTGCGCTCCGTTCCTCCAGCGCCTTCTGGTGCTTTTCGATAACTTGCTTCTCCGCCTGTTGCCTTAAGACAATTGGATGCACTTCTCGCGGCGCATTGATCAACTTAAGCCGCGCCTCGTCCTGCGGGTTTGCGCGCTCAGTGGTGCGTACAACTTGCTCGACTGCTGTTGTCTTGGCATTCTTGCCCGTGGCACTCTTACCTGCGACAATTTTGGCGGCATTTTCGCGTTCAACAATATCAATCGCACGTGTCAGTGATGCGTCAGACTTGGCAATCTCGCGCAAATAGCTGTTACCCTTTACTGCCAAGGCCGCTGCCTTGCCCAACGCCAGTTCGTATTCCCGGCGTCCCGCGGCCTGATCTTTGCCTTCGGCCAAGGTTCGGTCGAGCCACTTCTCAGCAGCTTGCACTTCGACCATAACGCTGATGCCAACAACTACATACTCCCGGCCGTGCGCGGTGATCGCGTCCTGGACCTGTTGCCGCACCGGGGTGACAGGTGCTGCGAGCTGGGCATATCGTGCCTCGAGAGTTTTGTTGACCTTTTCGCGCATGGCAACAAACTCGGTTCGGCGTTCCGCAGGCAACAGATGTGCAGCCTGATCGAAGTTCCGATTGATGTTCTCGATACGAACGCGCGCCTCAGTCGCCGAAATGGCCATGGTCAGAATCTCCTGAATTTCACGCTGAATGGACTTGGATAGCAGATGGGTTGGCGCAGCAGCCGGCGTCGCTTTGCCTCCAACAATTGTATCGGTTTGAAACGCCTGAACCGAAGCGACGAATCCGAACGCCGCATCATAGGCAAACTGCGCCTCCGGAGATGCCAGCTTGAGCACAGTCGCTGTGCGCTCCCATCGATGTGCCAGTGCAAGATTGCCCGATGTCATCGCGACCAGATCCGCCCTGCCCTCGCGCTTGGCCTCTACCCGAACCCTCGTCGAAAGTTGAATGGCATAGCGAGGATCACTTTTCGCCCGCTCATATGCTCCGACCTGGTTTTGCGTGAACGGACGCGTTGCCGCCATGTCCGCACGGCGTGTCGCCACCATGGCAATGCCATGCTCGCGCGCCTTCGCGGCAAAGTTCTCGCGCCATTCAAACAGCTCGGGCTTGGTGAAGCGCAAGGGTTTGCCCAAGGCATCACGCGCCGCAATCATCACATGTACATGCACATGACCGGTTTCGGCATGATGGGCGATCACCCATTTATGGTCCGGTATTTGCTCGCCAAGAAAGTCCGAAACCGCCCGCACCATCGCCTTGGCGTTAGTTCCTGCCCGGCCTGAAAACACGACATGAAACGCATTCCGAGGATGAACGGTTTTCAGATGCGGCTGCCAGTCGGCATAGATTTGCTTCGACAAGACATCGGCCGTGCTCTTGGCCTGAACCTGATCGCCATTCGACTTGATTGACGCCGGATGGGTGCGCATAAACTTCTCAAGATAGTAAAGCGCTGACTTCTCGGTGGCAGTCGCGCCCTTGATTGTGACAGTCCCTTCAACAGCGGATTTCAGCAGCGCTGACGCCATCTTGTCCTCTGCCTTCACAAGATAGGCAATCGCTTCCTCATCGCTTGTACGAGCTTTGATTTGCGCGTTGAGCTTACCTGCTGTCAGATCCGAGACGCCATAAACGGTAACCTTGTCACCATCACGGGAATAGACAAACGGCTTCTCGCCAAACGCCACATTCAATGCGTCATGCAGCGCCGCGTCAGAGATTTCTCCCTTCAATACAAGCGAAACCGTCACGCACGATGACACCGAATAAGGCTCGTTGAACCCTTCGGTCCATTCGGCCACTAGGGCGGCCCTACCCGCAGCATCGTTGATGCTCTCGCCGAACTGGTTGAACACCGGAATGTTCTCGCGCTCGCCTTCTTCGTTCTCGCGAGTGCCAAGATACTCCATCAATGCACTGGCACTCGCCTTGGCGCTGACCGTCGAGATCACCTTGATGACCACAGGCTGAGCGCCCGCCGCGATCGCGGCCCGCGCCGCCAGTTGCTGTGTTGAGCGCTTCTGCTGGACAGCCTGCGCCGTCAAAACGCCTTCCGAAGCACTTCCTCCGCCTGCGCCGCGCCGCCGAAATTCTTCGTCTTCCAAGTCATTGGCAACGCCATAAGCGGCTATCTTGGCATAGACGCCAAGCGCGTCTGACTCCGTTCCGCCAACCCGGAACACGGCATTGCCGCCAAGCAAAACTTGGGTCCGCGCACCACTAAGCACACCGTTTGTCTCAGCCGCGCCGCGGGTCTTTGCGCCAGTGCTGGCGTAGGAAATCGAACCCAGTTTCCGAAAAGCGTCTTCCAGATCGCCCTTCGCCGGCCCCGCAAAAGCTCCCGGTTCGCCCGCGACAGCCCGGTTTCGCACCACCGAATTCGACGCCTTTCTAGGCTTGGAAATTGGTCGTGACGCGTCCTCCGCATCCCGCGCAGTCGCAATCCAGCTCAGGTTCGACCCGCGCCGCTTCCGCAAAAGCTCATCGTCGCTGCCGACCAAAAAACCCTTGGCGGCAAACCCTACAATCTCCTCAAGCAGTTCCTCAATCACCACGCAAAACCCTTGGCCTGCGCACCGGCTTGAGCAGCTTGCTGATCTCCAGACGCATTTGAACCAGTCCGCCAATCAGCGATTTCAGCCCCGCCTCAAGGGGTGCCTGATATTCAACACGCCCCTGGTTCATCGCCCGGACCGCCTGATTGAGGTTGATGCCAACCCGCCGGAAATGCTCATCCGCCGCCGTCAGCAATTCACGGTCAGGCTCCGACACCGGCAAGGACAAGCCCACCTTTTCCCGGATGAGAACCCGCACCGCTTCGCTCGGCGTCACGTTCTCATTCGCACACAAAGCCAACAGTGCCGCCTGCTCCTCACCCGTCAGCCGTATTGAAATTCTGGTGTCGCCTTCCGAAGTTGCTCGCGCCAATTCACACACCCAAATTCAATCGGCCAAAGGCCAAAGTTTAGCGGCCCAGGGCCTCAGAGCGCATCTGCGCGAACCAAGCAATGGCACACAGCCGAAGCGTCGTCAAGTTTGTCCGACAAATTTGACTATCCTGCCAATTAGAAAGAAGTTTCACTTTGGCTAGTCATGATCGACTTCACAAATGAAGAGGCAGAAGGGGCTTGGGAGGATAGGGGGCTGCACTGACGCGCGGTGAAGACGCTTTGAACCCGTAGTGCGCATCACCATGGTCACGAGGGAATGTGCCTTCGACGTTAGGCAGGAACGTTCAGTGCGCCGGGCCTTCGGACATGCAGCGACAATTCTGAGTTTGGAAAAGACGGCTATTGAGTGGCGTCGAGACGACGGTCGGAACCGCCCGGCGGATGTCGGCGTTCTCAAGCTGCACTCTGCATCACAAACCAGTTCTGAACGGACCGATGGACATGTTCGGCGCTGATTGCAATATGGCTGCATCGATCAAATCAACAGGAGGAACTTTCATGACCACATCCACCGACATTGCCGACAAGCTCGCCACCGAGAACGGCCTCACCAAGTCGCAAGCCAAGACAATTGTCGACGGCGTCTTCAAGGCCATGACGGATGCCGCCAAAGGCGGGGATGAGGTCAACGTTCCCGGATTTGGCAAATTCAAGGTCAAGGAGACCCCGGCACGCGACGGCCGCAACCCGGCCACAGGCGCAACGATCAAAATAGCCGCTTCCCGCAAGCTGACCTTCGGGCCTGCCAAGGCGCTCAAAGACGCATTGAACAGCTGACAAGATTTTGGCCCCGCCGGTGCGGCAGGGCCTCTCTGGCTCGAATGATGGCGGCCCGATTGCTTTCTGCCAAAGTGGCACACCGCTCAATCGGGAACGACCGGTGTCAGTTTACAACAGAGCCGTTTGCTAACTCCCGCAGCACTTCTGCATGACATGCGAGCGGCGCGCACCAGCAGATCAGGTCCCTGCCACGTAACTCGTCGAGCGAGTTCATCAAGTCTGTTTGCGTCACGACCCAGCAGCGATATTTCGAGATCACCTCGGTGCGACTGCCGTCTCTGCCAAGCGCGAACGGATTGCCCCATTTAGATGGCCGGCCGACATAGACCCTGTTCGCCGTTGATGTTTTGCCAACCTGCTTGGCGTTGAAAATCTTGCACATGATTGTCTCCTTAAGATGCTTGTGAGATCTGGCCCCGCCGGTGAGGCGGGGCCTGTCGCCTCGCGGCATCTCAATCGCGGTTCTGACGGGACCAGATCAGCGAGTAGCCTTCCTCGCCGTCAACTGTGCTCAGCGTTGCGTAGATCGGCGCTGCGAAGCTTGGATCATCGAGTTTGACCGAGAGGTATTCACCTCGCTCAGAAGTCTTCTTCCAGGCTGCGCCAAACTCAACATTGCCGGCAAGGATGCGAAAGTCCGGGCTTTTCTCATTTGTGCGCTCAACCGGGACCAGTTTGGCCTTGACGTTGAGCGAAAGTGTTTTGACGGTGCCAGCGTAGCCATTGCCGGAAGCGATGAAGGTGCCGATGGTTGCCATTGTCTTGGTTCCTTGTGTCTGTCGTGCCGCGCCTATCGCGGCCTCGATGGCAGTCTTGGGACCGGAGGCGGTCAGCCCGCACACGAAGTGACGCAACGCAGTGGAGGACGGCCAGAGAGAGGCTTTCTTGCTCCGCGGGGAATGACGGGGTCGAAGAGACCGTCAGGGGAAGAAAACGAACGCGGCCGTTGCGGGTGTTGGATCGAGACAGAGCGCAAGCGACGTCGGCCTTCGGTCAGACATGCCCATTCGAGGACGCGAGGGACGTGGCCCGCCTCAAAACCCACAGGAACGCTGACAGGCAAGCATATGCACTCCAGAAACTCCGGCATTGGCTGCGCGCACCAAGCCAAACACTACCTTCATCACCATTCAAGCGACGGCTCATAGAAGACAAATGGCAACACCCCGAAAGAGCATCTTGCAGAGTAGCCGCCTTTGAAGCCGTTGGGGGACGTTCGTCAACGAACGCAAGTACCATTCGATTAAGCTGGCCGATCCAAGCTTGGCAGCGCTAATCCGAAAATGGACAAGGCGCTAATGAATTCGAGAAAGGACCAACGCTGCGGTCCAGACCAGGTCGAGATTGCCCCCCTGAAGCGACCGGGCCCAACCGCTGCGGTGGTCCAGGAAAACGGGTATGCGTCGATGTGTTGCGAGCATTGCATTTCTACACAAAATGTATATATTTGCAAAATGTTCGAATGGGATGAAGGAAAACGTCAGCGGAATATCGAGAAGCACAATCTCGATTTTTTGGATGCCGGCCTTCTGTTCGATGGACGACCAGTCATCACTGGAACGTCGGACAATATTGCCGAAACCCGGTTTGTCACGGTTGGGCAGATTGGTCCTAAGTTTTATGCCGTAATTTGGACGTGGCGAGCCATGGCTCGCAGGATAATTTCATTTAGGAGAGCACGAGATGTCGAAGAAAGAGCATATCGTCACGCGCACGGCTGAAGAAATGCGCTCCATGACGGCGCACGGAGAGAGCAGGAGCGACTGGTCGCGTGCGGGCGCAATGACGTCTGCGGACATAGAAGCGGCAATCGCAACGGACGCCGACGAGGCTGATATTGCCGTTGACTGGTCAACTGCCAGCGTGACCTTGCCCGAACCTAAAGCTGTTCTCAACATGCGCGTTGATCGGGATGTTCTGGACTTTTTCAGGCGGCAGGGGAAAGGCTATCAGTCTCGGATCAATGCAGTCCTTCGCTCGTTTGTAGAGCACCAAGCTGGTCGCTAAAGTCAGCGCTTTGAGAATTTTGCACGGCATAACGACTTCGGCTTGACATCCAATGATCCGCCCCCTCGTCCGCTAAAGTATGCGCGAAACTGTCAGGGAACTATCTCCAACTATGCGGCCAAGTCTTGAAGACGACCCGTCGGCTGCAGACCGTGCAGGAAGGCCGCAGCCTTTTGGGCATGCGCCGCAGCCGAGAAGATAAAACGCTTGTCATTGGCAAGAACCTTGAGCCACGAGGAGAGATAACTTGCATGGTCCGGTCTTGGTTCAAGCTCCGGCGCGATGCCGAGATCGGCGCAGAGGAACACCGAGCCGAGTTCGGCAATCAGTTCCTCGCGCGCGCGCTCGCTTTTGTCGTTGGCATAGCGCGACAGGTCGCGGTTCAACCTGCTGGCCTCGGATGTCCAATGTATCAACTCATGGGCGAGCGTGGCCGCATGACTCTGCGCGTCCTTGAAAGTCTCAAACGGCGGCATCTGAATGACGTCTTGGGACGGCATGTAGAAGGCTTGGGAACCGCCATTGCGGATAGTTGCACCCGTCGCGGCAAAGAAGGCATCCGCATGGGCAATCCGATCAACCGGGTCGGTAAGCTCCTTCGGCTTGGCATGGTAGCGCTCGGGAAGGCCATCAATCTGATCGACGCAGAACACGGTGTACGCCTTCAGGAACGGGATGGCCTGTTCGACGTCCTGTCCTGCGCCATCAGTTTCCGTCTTGGTAAAGGTATTGGCGTACACGACGGTTGAACCGGTCTCGCCCTTTCGGACATGACCGCCAAGCTCAATGGCCTGCTTGAATGTCATCCATGTCGCCGACAAAAAACCCCTCGCCACGGCCTCTGACCAAAGCAGGATCACATTGATGCCGGAATAGGGCTCGCCATTGTGGCGCAGCGGCTTGGTGATGCGGCCTCCCGCATGGTCGGCGCGCCATGGCTGGACCCATGGCCGCACACCGCGTTCGAGATCGGCAATGATGCGGTCGGTGATTTTCACATAGATGTCGACGCGCGAAGTTTCTGGTTTCCTGTTCATTTTTCATTCTCCGTCTTGCAAGGCCGCGACCATCGCGGACCCGTCACGGCGGTCCTTCTGGCAAGGCTGATTGCCCGTGCACCGCCACGCGGAAGTGACAGTCGTGAGCGCAGTAGCCGAGCGGCCGGAACGGCAGTGGAGGATGGCAAAGCCATTGCGCGGGCAATCAGCCGCGCCAAACCGCCAATCGGGATGGGTCAGCGCTGGGCGCTGTTTCTAAGCCTGTTTCATTCTTTTGGTTTTTAGATCGGGGCACGGTTTGGGGGCGTTGTGACAGAAGGCCGGTTTCGCAAGAAACCGGCCGACATGATTTGAACTGAATTGAAGTTGGAAAGGGCGGAGCCGAAGCCCCGCCCGAGTTGATCAACCGAAAGCTGAAATCTGGTGCGCTGCGGCCTTGCGGTCGATTGTCGCGCCGTTGACTTCGGGCTGGCGGTCATAGGGCTTCCATGTCTCGCCGACCACCTGCTCGTAGGCCGCGACAGCTCCTTCGGCGGCGCATCTAAGCGCGTGGGCCTGCAGACCCATGTCAGCGGCGAATTCGCGCTTGCGCTGCGCCTTGCTGTCGAACCCGACCGGACCATCCATGTCTTCGTCGCGGGTGTCGTTGGCAAGTTTTGCCGTGGCATCGCGCGCTTCTGTGACAGCCTTTGAGTAGAACTGTCCCGCGCCATGGGCTGAACCGACATAGGCTCCAACAATGCGCTGAAAGTGGATTTGCATGGCCTTCTCGCTCAAGCCCTCGCTTAAAGCGTCAGCGCCCTCTGTTGTGATACGCAGGTGAAGAGTGCGGATGCCGTCGCTGTCGAGGACGGCAAGGCCGAAGCTTTCGGAGATGCGGGTTGCCTGAAACGCATCGGGGCAAGTGAGCCGCACCATTTCGATGGTGGCGCCGCGCTGGGTTTTGGCTGCGCGTTGCGGGTTCTTCTTGGAACTGTCGGTCCTGGTCATGAAAGTCATCCTGTTTCATCAAACGCCCGAAGCTGATCCGGCTCATGCCGGTCTTCCCTTCGGGTGCGGGATTGAAGAACCGGGCAAGCGGTGAGACCCAAGGTCCAGAGCCTGTGCGAAGAGCGGGGCCGGTTTGCGGATAACGAAACGCCGAAACGGCGTTGCGGCAGACGCGGTCCCGCCTTGCGAAACGGACGGGCTCTGGCCGCCACGCGGCGCGAAGCGGCCTTGGATCGAACAGCGAACGGTTCAGACCGCAACTAAACCGAAGGAAAGAACGGCTTGTCCGGTGAACCAGCCGAATTTGTTGAAACGGGATGGCATTCTTGGGCAGTGTCGAAAGGCTCAGTGAGAAGCGCACGCTGCCAAAATCAAGGGGGGACGATGAATACGGGCAATCCCTGCCTTCCCGGCAGATACGGCACCAATCCCGATGAGGCCGCCATTTTCGATTTAGCGCCCCATCAACATATTTCGGCGCGTGAACCGCAGCGCTCATGCCGCTTGCAGGCTTCGCTCTTCGGCCATGACTTCCTCTAGCACAGAGTTAGAATGCTGATGTTGTTTCAGCCAGCTGGCGGCGGTTTCGTGATTGGCGGCAAGGTGCAGAAGTTCCGTGCCAGAGCTGTATTGAGCAAGAACCCGAACCATTCCTGTCTTTGGGGATTCGGCCACCTCAAACCGCAATCGCGTATCGACGCTGAAACTGCGGTGCAGCACGATCAGCACAACGCCGCCGCCAAAATCGCCCTCGTGCAGTGTAAAGCTGGCGGGGAATGGATGGTTCCCGACATCGCAGCCCGGCGACTTGCGGATCAAACGCCCTGAGCCATTGTTGCGCTCCCATTGCTCAAGTTTCTTGGTGAACCGCGCCGGCGGCTTTGGACTGCCGTCCGAGTAGCAAATGATCGATCCGAGCGGTGCATAGTCAAATATGTGTTGAGCGGACATTTTGTCCTCCTTTTTGAATGGTGGAAACAAAACCGCCGCCCATCCCTTCGGACTGGCGGCGGCGATAAGTTCAGACTTGACGATGTGCTACCCCTATTCGGCGGCCACCGCGTAGGGCTCGTAAAGGTCTTCCTCGTCGGCATTGCCGCCCTCGGCATCAGCCTCATCGGACGGCTGTTCCACAGGGGCTTCAAGACCGTCAGGGCTTGATGCCTCGCCTGTCACATCAGACTCGCCTCCATCTTGGCCGGACCAGCTCTGCTCTTTGCTGCCAATCCAGCCCGCGAGCTCTTCCGGCCTCAGTGCGAACAGCGCTGACGGATGGACGAACTCCGTGTCTGCAAAGCGCTTCACCAAAGCCGACCGCGTATCCTTCACTTTCTGCAACACCGGAACAGAAGCCAGTTTGGCTGTGCCTTCCATTGCCGAGCGTGACAGGCATGACAGGAACTCGTCCGTCCCCATATTGGGAAGGAAACTGTCCGCGCCAATCGCCTGCCCGGCAATCCGCGCGGCAAAGCCGCTGTTGGTTCGGTTGACTTGGCAGGACAGCACATGGCGCAGGAGCGAGCGCGCCGTCTGCTGCAAAATGTCCCGCTCAAGAATGAGCGTTCCATCATCCTTGATGAGGTCCGCTATGAGCCGCGCCATGGTGGATGGGCTATGATAATTGTTCGGCGACGCGCTGGTGACACTGACATTCTGGCTTGCGAACGAAATCAGAGTAAGCGCCAGCAACGCATCATCCTCAATCGGAGCTCGTTCAAACGCTTCGTGCAGAGCATCGGTGCGCAGGTCCCCGATGATCTCGTGGCCCTTGACGGTCACATCCGGACGCGCCCGGCTCGGCGCTGCCGTGGTCTCGCTATTGGCCGTGGCCTTTTCGTGCCTTGCTTTAGGAAGCCGGAATGCGATGGATTTTACCTCGCCTGACCGCTCGTCAAGAAACCAGCCGGTGTGATGGCTTGGATCTGGACTTCCATAGGCCCGCTCCGCCTTGGGCGGCAGTTTTGGCTGTCCCCACTGGTCGCAGTCGATCAGTGCGCCACGTTCGGGCAGATTGCCCGCCAGCCATTCCCGCTGCGCTGCGTAGAACGCCTCGACGTCGTTTGTGTAGCGGCTATCCTCGTCAGCGGGCGCAAACAGGTCTTCCTGCCAGACAATACCGTAGGCAATCGCCAGATCTTCGCCGAAGCTCGCATGTTTGGCTTCCATGCGCTGTTTTGAAAGAGCATGCGCGACTTGATGCCATGACACCTGCGGCGCGGCCTTCTTCGGTTTGAAGCGTTTCCAGACTTCCGCCTGTTCGCCCTGCGCCGCTGCTGCAATAGTGCGCAGCAGGCTCTCATTGGGCATATCGCCCTTGGCCATCTGGTCCAGCATGGCGGGCAAGACGTTGGCGAGCAGCCGGAGCTTCTTCACCTGCCGCACTTGGCTGGCCAGCGCCATGGCGATCGATTCTTCCGTCCATCCAAGCGCCGCCAACCGTTCAATCGCCCGCCATTGATCCACCGGGTTGAGCGGCTCTCGGACGATGTTCTCCGCAATAGCGCTCATGCCGTGATCAGCTTCCGCCTTGGTTGCAACAATGACCTCGATCTGCTCATGACCGGCAGCGATCGCCTGCGTCACACGCCGGTGGCCGAAATTGATAACAAAACCATTGCCGCCATCCGGCGCTGGATAAACAACAGGCGGCTGCACAATGCCGACAGCGGTGATCGATGCGAGCAGAAGCGCATCGGACTGCGGATTGCTCTTCGCGCGGCGCAGCTTGTCAGGATTTTCCTGCAGCGAACGCGGATCAACTAGTTTCAATTCCATGGTATTTCTCCTTCATTGGGTTATGATGCCTTGTTCCGGCATCCGTCTTCTTCCCCGAAGACAATTTCCGGAAAGCGCGGACCGTTCATCCGGCGCAATTGCCGGCAAGCATTCCTGCCTGGCGCGCAAGCGGGGCTGACAGGCAGCCTTGCGAGGCAAGCCGCGGCCGGGATCGCGAAGACGGCGATTGAGGGCAACCAACGCCGGATGAAACGGCCGTGCGAACGGGTTTCTTTCCCGTTTTCTTTTTTCTGGTTTTCTGGTTCCGCCGGAGGTTGGAACGAACTCACCGTCGCGATAAAATATCCTCCGCACAGAGTGCCAGTGATGCTCAGATGTATCTGGCGAAGGAGACGAGCCAAAAAACTGCACAAAAGGTAGTTGGGAGACTTTTAAATGGGCGCCAAAAGCGCAATTCTTACCCAAATCAATAACAAGATAGCAAGTATCGGCGCTTCAGAATTGGCCAACGCTTTCATCAGCTATGAATGATGGGTCAGATGATTATGAAATTTCGCTGGTCGATAGTTGTTTGACCAAGTTATAATAGATCCAAAATTTACAGGATTTGACTTGCTGAAATAATCGACTCTGCAATTTTTGTAACGCTTTCTTTTGAATTCATTGATCGTTCGCGAATCCGGCGATAGGCTTCTTCCTCAGAAATGCAGCGACTTTTCGAAAGTATATTTACCGCTTGCTCGATTTTTCTGCGGGCTTTCAGGGTTTCGTCGAGAGATTTTACGCGTTTTTTCAAACGGGTTTCATGTCTTGCCAAACTGATCGCTGTCGTCAGAGCAGCCAGAACGCCGAATACTCTGATTGGCTTGGATAGAACGCCGTGCACATTTAGCCGCTCTAATTCCTCGAGAATTTCCGGAGTTTCAAAAGCGATGATAGCAATTCTTGCTATTTCGTCATCGCCCGCCATCCACGCAAATGCACCCTTGTCATGAATCCTGTTGATTAAAAACAACACAACATGGACATGGCTTGGCAAGGTTGAAGGTGCTGGCCAGACGCTCTCCACCTGGCAGCCAATGCGCCGCAAATGTGCCAGAAACATATCCCGTTCGACGTCATCCGGATGGATCACAAGCACCCGCATTCGCCGCAGCCGCCGCAGAAGATTTTCACTCTTGGGCGCAGCCTCGTCGGTCATCCAACCATACGCCCGGTGACAGTACGATCATATGTGACAAGATAGGGATCAGGACTGATGATGTTGCTGCCTTTCCAGACGATGTCAAATTCACCACCAACATTGGCTCTACCGACCAGCGGTCTCAATGTGAGATGATTGGTTTCGATGTCCAAGAATAAATCTCCACCCGGGCTTTTGTATACCGCCCCGGAAAGGGCCGCCAAAATTTGGTCGGTTTCGTCGTTCTCACATTGCCGGAGCGCGTCGGCAAACATGTGAACCTGCGAGTAGCACACTTCGCTATAAACACTCGGTTTGACCAGAGGACCATAGCGCTTGGCAAAGGCAGCGAGAAATAGTTCATTTGCCGGTGTATCGATGGACGCAAAATAAGGAGCGGCGGAAACATGTCCTTCCCGCGCACCGTCATCAATCTTTGCCAGTTCCGATTCCGTCGTGGTCAACGAGGCGATTGGCAGGCGCAAGCCGGACAGGCCAACTAAAGGTAAACTGTTGTAGAGCGTGACGCTGTCCTGCCCCACGACGGTCGAGATCACAACGTCCGCACCGCTGTCCGCAAACCGTTTCATCATTGAACCGAATTGTTCAATGCGGGTCTGAAACGGAAAATACGTTTCCATGACAACTTCGCCGCCGCTATCACTCAAAAACTCAGTCACTATCCGGTTCACTTCACGCGCATACAGCGTGTCGGAGCCGATGAGCGCGATTTTGGTGCCATGATTTTGAAAAATATACTCCAGAAGCGGGATAACCACCTGATTTGGCACGGCACCGCCATAAATGACGTTTGGCGAGTACTCGAACCCTTCGTAAACTGAGGGGTAAAACAGAATGCCATTGAAGCGTTCGATGACTGGCAATACCGCCTTTCGGCTTGTGGAAAGGCAGGCCCCGAAAATCGCATTGACTCGATGTTTGAGAAGAAGTTCCGTCGCCAGTTCGGCATATTTCTCGTCTATGCCGCCCGGATCCAAAATGACCGGTTCGATAAGTCGACCGCCTATTCCTTGAGCATTGTTGATTTTTTCGCAGGCGAGCAACACACCTTGAATGTGCGCACATTCGCTCACAGCCATCGGCCCCGTTTGGGAAAACAAGACGCCGATTTTTATTGTTTCATTTGTCAATCTAATGCTCTTTTCTGAGGCGCATATCGATCCATTCTGCAATTGCCAGCAATTGCTCATCCTGTCCCGGTTTTCCCATCAACATCATACCGACGGGCAAACCGGATTTCTGATTGGCAATTGGAATACTGATACAGGGAAATCCTGCAAGATTACCGAGCCAGCAGAACCAGGTCATACTGTCTTGGGTCGTCACTTTTCGCCCGCCAAACTCCTGCCATAGATCAGATTGTTTAGGGGCGACTACGGGAAGCGTCGGCAAAACAAGTGCATCCCATGATGGCAGACGTTCCAAAAGCATGGTTATGAAGCTGGACCTTATGCGTTGTGCGCGCAAATATTCGACCCCCGTTATTTTGTTCCCTGCTTCCAAATGAGCGCGTGTTACAGGTGAAAAGCCATTCGGATTTTTTTCGAGAAGGCCAGCGTGATAGGATGAGGCTTCGCAATGTAATATTGCCTCCCACGCGGCAAAGTAGCTCGTTACATTTTCAATCTCGACATTCTCATGCCGACCGACCGATGCGTTTAGCGCAGCGACAAGTGCATCACTCACCCCGTCAGAACGCTCCAAACCTGATCCAACAAGGTTGAGCAGTCTGGGAGGCTGATTTGGCATTTTCGGCTTCGAAAACGGCAATGCAAAATGAGTCGAGCGATCATGCTCGTCACGTCCGATAAAGTAAGGCAATAGAGCTGCTATATCTTTCAAGGTTCGCGCCATTGGACCCGGCGCATCCAGCGACCAGCTCAATGGCAACACACCATGCCGCGAGGCTCGCCCAAAGCCGGGCTTAAAACCGTATATTCCACAAGCAGCGGACGGAATACGAATTGAGCCGCCAGTATCACTGCCCAAAGCGGCTCCGACAATGCCTGATGCGACCGCAGCAGCCGAACCACCGCTGCTGCCGCCCGTAATACGGCTTAAATCATGCGGATTTTTTGTCGGGCCAACGCTCGAAATGGAGTTTGTGGCGCCATAAGCCCATTCATGCATATTTGTTTTGCCGAGGATAATTGCACCCGCTCGACGAAGGTTCGCAACCACTGTTGCATCCTGCCCGATACTTTCCATGGGTAAGGCATTTGAACAGGCTGTGGTTGGATAATCCTTAGTCAAAAAATTGTCTTTGACTGCGATTGGCACTCCGTCCAATGGACTGAGCGGATTGCCTTGTTGTCGGCGAACGGTCGCCGCCTTAGCCTGCGCCATGACGATGGATGGAACGAGTGCAACAAATGCATTCAGATCAGCCATTTCTACTGCGCGATTCAAGGCGCGCTCTGACAGGGAGGTTGCTGTCTGCGTGCCTTCGGCCAAGGCGGCAATTTGACCACAAAGGCTGTCGAGATCACTTGTCATTGAAAGCCTCCGGTTGGAACATCGGTGCCGGTTCGTCATTCGACTTGCCGTTAAACTTGTCCAATCCGGAACGGATCCGTTTCAGCGTGTTCTTGATCCGCTGTTGTTGATCGTCGTTGAGGGGAAGAGCTTTTTCCATCTCAAACACCCAGGAGTTCTTGTTGAAGTGCCTTGTCTGCTTTGAGGCTGTCCCTATCCGTTTCCAAGCGAACCGAACCCTTCTCCATGACATAGGCGCGCTGGGCGATTGACAGACAGAAGTCGAGATCTTGCTCGGCGACGAGAATGGCAATTCCCCGCTCTTTATTAATGCGCTTCAAGACGCCAGCTATCTCGTCGATTATTGATGGCTGAACTCCCTCGGTTGGCTCATCAAGAAGCAAAATACGCGGCATGATCGCGAGTGCTCTCGCAAGGGCCAAGACTTGCTGCTGTCCGCCCGATAGGCCACCTGCAAGATCGTCAATTTTTGATTTCAACATCGGAAAATCGAAAAGTGCCTCCTCGACCGCTTTCTTCCTGTCATGCCCATGAGTGGCAGCGGCAACAGCAATATTCTCCGCCACAGTCATTCGCGGAAATACATACCGGCCTTGGGGAACGTAACCCACACTCATTCGTGCGCGTTTGGCGGGGGAATTTGGCAAAGTCTTGCCATCCAATTGAACTTCCCCGCCCATTGCTGGAATGAGGCCCGTTGCAAAACGCATCAATGTGGATTTCCCCACGCCATTGCGCCCCAGCAGCGCGACGATCTCGCCGCTTCGCACTTCGATTGTCACATCACGAATGATGACGGTTTTGCCATATCCACCCGTCGCGTTCATAACTTTAAACATGTGCCCGTCTCCCCAAGTAAATGTCGAGGACACGATCATCGGCACGCAGTGCCTCTATGTTGCCTTGCGCGAACACCTCACCGTGATGAAGAACCGTAACGTGGCCTTCAAGCGTGCGGACAAATTCCATGTCGTGCTCGACAACAACCACAGTTGTGTGTTTTGCCAGTGTCCTGACAAGCGCGGAAAGCTCCCGCGTTTCTTCGTTCGTCATCCCTGCGGCTGGTTCATCAAGCAACACAACGCGCGGTGCCAAACACAAGACCATCCCAATATCCAACCATTGCTGTTGACCATGTGACAGGGCAGATGCTTGCACCGCCGCTTGCCCATCGAGCCCGAGCATTGATAGTATTTTCGAACTGACTTCGTTTGAAGTCCGCTTGTCCCGCACGCGCGCAAAGGCCGCTATCCAGAGATTATCCCTTACTGTGAGATCGCCGAACACCTGTGGTTTTTGGTTCTTGACCCCCATGCCCGAATGGACCCGTTTGGAAATGGGTGAACGGGTCACGATGTCATCACCGATGCGAATCTCGCCCCCCGATGGTTCGTAGATGCCGACGCAGGTTTTGAGGTAAGAGCTCTTACCGGCACCATTCGGGCCAATAAGTGAATGTGGCCTTCCCGGATCGAACTGTAACGATACCTTATTGACCGGTATGACGCCGCCAAATTGTTTGAACAGCGAGTTCGATGACAGCGATTTGGCTGGTCCGGCTTGGCGCTCTGCATCGGCAAGTATAGATTCCAGCACATCACCATTGATGGCAACAGCGCCTGAATTTCTGGCTGCTGCATTCGGATCCGGCAAGGACCTCAACCACAATTGAGCGATGCCTCCAAGAACGCCATTCTTCAAAAACAAAACCAGTAAGATAAGCACGACGCCAAGTATCAGTGTTGTTTGACCACCAACGGCGCCCCCACCCAGCCAAAATGAAAGACCCCCAATAACCAGCGCACCGACAAATGGCCCCGCCAGTGTGCCAAGCCCGCCAACGAGCACGTATATGGGGACAAGCAGTGCCTCCTGGACCGAAAAAATTGACGGATTCAGATAGTTCGCCCAAGCACCAAATAGTGCGCCTGCCAAGCCCGCAATGGCACCTGAAAGGGCAAAGTTCAGGACTTGATAGAAGCGGACATCGTAACCGAGCAACTCCGCTTTCTGTATATCCAGCCGGATGCAGTCGATCACCCGTCCGAAGGTGCCCTTCATTAAGTGTCGCGTCACAAAATAGCCGATGGCAGCGACAGTAACTACAAACGTGAATGTTCCGGTCGGGCTGAGTGCCGCTGCATCTGAGCCAAACCCTATGACAATGCCGGGAATGTTGGCCATGCCATTGTCGCCACCAATAACCGCCGCCCCGACGTCAACCTTGAACGATTGCGTCACGGACCAAAGCAGCAGCGTAAATGTATAAGAGAGGATTGTGCTTTGCAGCGGACCCATGCGTGCATAGAAGACGATCCACCCGAGGGCCGCAGCAATCAATGCCCCAAACGCCATCCCGGCCGGAAGACTCCAGATCACCGAATTGCCAGTCCACGGCGCAAGATTGATCGCCATGGCGCTACCGAAATAGCCCCCCAATCCGTAAAAGGCTGTCTGCGCCAGGCTGAGAAAACCGCCGCGTCCCCAAACGACATCGAGGCTGAGGCCAAGCAGGCCAAAGATGATCCAAGAGGATGCAACATAGGCAAGATACGGATCGATGGTTCCGGCTAGGAGCAAAGCGGCGACAGTCGCCAGTGCCGGGAAAATCAATCCGGCGTGATCATAAAGTTTTTGCGAATAATTCATTCTATCCACTCACATCTTTCGTCGCCAATTGGCGGAAATGCCATGCGGGTAAAGCCACAACAGCGCTGCTGTGATCAGAAAGAAAAATACGTCACCTGCTACTGATGTCAGGTAACTGGCCGTAATGGAGGCACCACCTCCAAGGCCGATTGCCGCAAGTGCGCTTCCTGTCAATGTCACAGGACCTGCCACGACTACCGTCAGGAACGCCTTGATAACAAATGCGAAGCCCATTGATGGCGTGGCAGGCACAATTGGAAGCAATACGGCTCCGGCAAAACCGGCGAGACCACAGCCGATTGAAAATGTCAGCGTGTTGACATGTGCCGATTCAATGCCGATGGCCTGCGCCATTTCCGGAACCTGAATTGAGGCTCGCGCCTTCATTCCATAGACAGTTCTTGTCATCAAAATGAAAACAAAGATGCCCATCAAGGCGGCCACACCAATCATGAGCAATGGATAAACGGCGAGACTGTAATCGCCAATTTTCAAACTGAACTGCGGCATGCCAATACCGGGTGTCACGGTTCCAAAAATCAAGACAGCCAATTGGTAGAAGGCGATGCTTACACCCCATGTCGCGAGCATAGTGTCAAACAGTCGGCCATAAAGCCGGCTAATGATGAGTATCTCAACAAGCGCCCCAATCGCCATTGACACTGCGACTGCAATTGGAATCGACAAAACAAACGGCACGCCCATCCGCGTAGCTGTCAAAGCCGCATAAGCGCCGATCAACAAAAACTCGCCATGGGCTAGGTTAAACCCGCCCATCAGGCCGTAAAAGACGGCGAGACCAATCGTGGCAATGAGCAAGATTGATGCGCTGGCGAGTGAGGACAGCAACACTGTCGCGAGATAGTCAAATTCCATTGGATCCTCCCGGCGTGGACGCGCTCGCTAAGGGCGCGTCCACTGCTCTCATGCTTATTTGGCTTCTGGGGTAAAATGCTCGGCAAGACCCGGGTTGGTCACGAGATCGCATTTCTCATTTTCATAGGCGGGTGCGACGTCGTTGAAAGTCTCAATGATTTTGAAACTGTGGTTTTCGTCGCCCTCAGCGATATAGATGTTCTGACGCAAATGATGGGAACCCGCTTCGAGCTTGACCATACCGTTCGGAGCATCGAACGAAAGTCCGCTTTCAAGTGCTGCAATAACGTCGAGGGAATCGGTTTTGCCGGCCTTTTTCACCGCTTCCGCCCAAAGGTTGACCGCGTTCCAAACATCGACAGCCTCAGAGACGATTGGCGTTTCTGTTCCGTATTTGGCGGTCCACAATTTGACGAATTCGGTATTTGCCGGGTTATCGACAACCATGAAGTAGCCCTGATTGGCAATCAGACCTTTCCCGGCTTGCGGTGAAACAACGACTTGCTGGTTGCCCGAGCCATAATTGGTTGAAACAACACCAATACTTTCCTTCAAACCCGCGGCTGCGAACTGCTCAAGGAAACCGGTCTGGTTTGCGCCCACGGGAAGGGCGACCACGAAATTCGGCTTTGCTGCCTGAATCTTCTGAATGGTAGGCGCGTAGTCAGTCACGGTCAGCGCAAGGAAATCTTCGCCAACAACTTCTGCACCGAGTTTTGCGGCATATTCATGGACCCAATGAGCAGATATGGTCCCGAAATTATAATCCGGCGCCATAATGTAGATCTTCTTGCCATACTTTTTGACAGCCCAATCAATCAAAACTGAAAGCTGCTGTGAGGCAGACGGGCCGGTCACAAATGTCTGCTTGTCGCATGCCCCGCCCTCATAAAGCGATGAATAGAAGTAAGGAATGTTCGCACTGCGCATGATCGGCCGAATGGCCTCGCGTGAAGAACTCGTCAGGCCGGCGAACAATACCGAAATCTTGTCCTTCAAAATCGCGGTATTGGCATACTGGGTATATTTGCTCTGCTCGGACTGAGCGTCATAGGAAACCACCTCAATGGGTTCACCCAGCAACCCACCTTTTGCGTTGATATTTTCAACGGCAAGTGCCAGCGCATTGTTTTGCTGGATACCGTAAATATTGAGGCCGCCGGTGAGATCGAAAATCGCACCGATTTTTGCGCCGGCGTTCGCCACTTGGGCAAAAAGTGCCGTAGACGCCAAGAGACCGAGTGTTAGAAATGTCTTTTTCATCTGAAGTGTTCCCTCTGTTTTGAAACAGCTGAACACATGAAACACGCGGGTAAAATAAAAAAAGCGACGCGCCGGAAACAAATGTTCAGCTAAGTCGCTTTGGATTTTACGTGCATCGTTGCACTGGGACAAACAAACACAGCCGGGAAGCTTCGTCAAGCGGTCATCGATGCATTTTGTTATACACTGGTCAAAGAGGTGAAATTGGATTCAGGCGGCGATGCGCTCCTCACTCTCCCCAATGATATTCACATTGGCGTTGCCGGGCTTGTCCGAACCCGCAGCGAGGCTGGTTTCAATTTCTGCCAGCTCTACCCTCTTCAATTCAAGCTCGTCTTCAAATGCAAACGTTTCTCCCAGCCTTGGCTGGTAAGCGGCAAGCCGCTTTTCGCCTTCGGTCAGGCGGCGGCGATAATCCTGCCGCTCGTTCTCAAAGTTCGAGAGAGCATGCTCCAACCGCGAGATTGCGCCAAGTGGTGTGACCGTCATGGAAACGTCAACCTCATACCGCGCAACGGTGCGTCTCAGCATGGTCGTGTATTGGAAGCCCTCGCGGGCGACGCGTTTGCCCTCGAATTCAAGGTCAAAGCCGCCAATTGAGGCAATGATGCCTGCTTCTTCCTGACCGAGTTGAACCAGCGTAAGGATTTCCGTCATCAACGCTCTGCCCGCCAGCTTGCGGGCGTCAAAGCTCTTGCCATTGACCTGCATCTTGAATGCATCACCCTGCGTTGGAATAAGACGTTCGATGTCTTTGCCTATGCCTTCAATGCGCCGCGTCGAAAGCTCAATGTCCCTGGTCGCATCGCGGATTTGTCGGCGGATTGCATGTTGGTCGTCCACATGGGCGGCGTGCAGGCGTCCAAGCCGGGCGATCTCGGCTTCAAGCCCGGCCTTTTGCATCAGGCGCGGATCGCCGGAGGCAATGGCTTTGGCCATGGCGAACTGATTGGCCTGACCTGAGCCCAGATCTTCCAATCGTCGGACGCTTGTATCACCCGAGAGCGCCGCGCCAATGAACCGGGCCTTGCGCTCGTTGTTCTGCCACATGGTGGCATCAAGCGAGCCGAGTGTCGCATAGGCATAAAGGCCGACTTCCTCATGTTGATTGCCTTGCCGGACAATGCGCCCTTCCCGCTGCTCAATCTGGCTTGGCAGCCAAGGAACGTCCAGATGATGCAGTGCCGCAAGTCGGGTCTGGACGTTGACGCCGGTTCCCATGGTTTCTGACGATCCGATGAGAAAGCGCACCTTGCCGGAATTGAACTCATTGAACAGCCGCTGTTTGGCTTCCGACTTTTTGGAATCCTGCATAAAGGCGATTTCTGAAGGCGGGATTCCAAGACGAATGAGTTCATTGCGTATCCAGCGATAGGCGGAGAATCCGCGTGTGGATTCCACCGCTATTGTCCCCAAATCCGAGAATATCATCTGACCGGCGCCTGTCCGGTCAAACGGCTTACCGTCCTTGCGATAAAAAACCCGTTTGCTCGTCTCCTGCCAAATGCGAAAGACATTGGCGATCATCAGATTGAGCTTGTTGCCCGGTTCATTGTGATGATCGGGATCGACCAAGCGCAGATCAATCGCTGCATGTCTTCCGTCCGTGATGACCGAGAGCAGAATATCATCGCCCGGCTTTGGCGCACCCTCGCGCTCTTCAATGGCCTTGATGCGCTGATCGAGCGTTTGCTGATAGGCTTTGAAGGCCGGCGTTGTCTCCGCCGTAATGATCTGGCGCTTACCACCAAAGATCGACGGGACTTTGACATATTGGCGAAGGTCGGAGGGCTGAACGACATCGGCAAACGAGCGGAACATGGCAATCAGCTCCGGCACATTCACAAATTCCGCAAAGCGCGTGACCGGCCGGTATTTGCCGGACGGCTGGAGTTCAAGTTCGGTCGATGTGTCGCCGAATGTTGACGCCCAGGCATCAAACTCATGCAGACCGCGCTCATGCAGCGCCTCATTATCCATCAGGCGCTGGACGGTGAACATTTCTCCAAGCGTGTTGGTGATTGGGGTGCCGGAAGCGAGAATGAGTGATCTGCCCGGATTCTTGATTTCCAGAAACCGGGATTTGACGAAGAGGTCCCAAGCGCGCTGTGAGCCATTGGGATCAACACCCCGGAGCGAGGTCATATTCGTGGCGAAGGAGAGTTTGCGGAACTCCTGCGCCTCATCGACAATAATCTGGTCTATGCCGAGTTCCGAGATGGTGAGAAGATCGTCTTTGCGCGAAGTCAATGCCTCCAACCGCGCCGCATGACCTTCCTTCATGCGCTCAATGCGCTTGCGTGACAGCCGGTCCTCACGGTCGACGTTCAGAAGTAGTTCCTCATAGGCTTGCAACTCGCCCGCAATCATCTCCCGTTCAAAGGCGGCTGGCACCGGAATGAACTTGAAGGCCGAATGCGTGATGATGATCGCATCCCAATTTGCAGTAGCGGCACGCGATAAGAAACGATGACGCTTGTCTTTGACGAAGTTCGTCTCATCGGCGACGAGGATGCGCGCATTGGGATAAAGCGCCAGAAACTCGCGCGCCGCCTGAGCCAAGCAGTGGCCCGGCACGACCAGCATCGCCTTGTTGATAAGGCCAAGCCGCCGCTGTTCCATGATGGCTGCAGCAATACTGAGTGTTTTGCCTGCACCCACCGCATGAGCCATATAGGTTGAACCTGACGCAATAATCCGCCAGATCACCCGCTTCTGATGGCCATATAGAGAAAAGGCGCCCGAGGCGCCTGGAAGCTGAAGATGGTTCCCGTCGAAATGACGGGGCACCAGATTATTGAAACGGTCGTTGTAGAGCGGCGCTAGCCGGTCGGTGCGGTCCGGGTCTGTCCATATCCAAGCCTGAAACGCCGTCTTGATCTTGGCGAGCTTTTCCTTGGCGGCTTCCGTGGCTTCTGAGTTCAGAATCCGCCGCTCGGTCAAACCGTCGCGCACCGTGTCAAAGATCTGCGGAATGCTCGAGTTCAGAGCATCCGACAGAAGTAATCCGGCATGGCGGCGATGTGTGCCCCATTCGGATGTTCCGGCAGCCAGATATTCAAGCTGGCGCGCTTCTACCGTCCAACAGGCCAGTTCCGGCGTGTGGTGGATGACGATCGACGTATCCATGACTTCCGCAACAAAGGCGACAATATCAGCTGCCGGTATCCAGGGCGCACCAAGCCGGGCGGTGATGTCGGAAGGCTTGAGATCAACCGGCTGAACGGCACGCAAAGCCTCGACATTGCGGGCAAACACAGGGTCAAGCGCAGCGGCAGCTTCTGCGAGTTGGAGCTTCGTGCGAACAGCGCCGGACAGATAAGCATCCGCCGTCTGCCACGCCCCGCTTGATGGATCGCGGAAAATGGCAGAGCCGAGCTCAGTGATGACGCTTGACGTGTCACAATGCATAAGTTCCGCGACATGATCCGGATCGACATGGCCGCGTTCATTCAGGACCACGGCAAGCGCATCGAGCGCCGATATGATGATCGGCGGCGCAGGCGGCGATATCACCCGTTCCGTAAAGATCGGTCCGGGCTTGGCTGTGTTGGTCTCAAGATCATAGTCTTCAATCGAGGCGACCAGCCAGCAATCGGGATCGTCCAGGAACCGTGCGAGATTGGGACGGCGGTGCGTCTCGCGCACCTCGCCGGTTTCCTCATCCGTCGCCGTTGAGACGGATGTGAAATTGATCGGTCCGAACTCGCGGACGAAACTTGACCATGCGATCCGCAGGCGGACTTGAGCTTGTGCATAAGGCTGATCGGTTTCTTGAGAGTGGAGGATTTCCCGAACGGCATCGCGGATGGGAATGAATTTGCGAATTATCAGCGCGTGCTTGGCGAATATTCCGTCTTTCGAGCGCGCGGATTTGATCGCGACGGGTTGAAACTGACCGTCCACGACCTGCATCAGCGCGCTACCCTTGCCGATGAAATAACTGCCTTCGCGGATATTGCTGCCTGCAAGAACACTGGTCGCGATTAAACCACTCGCTTTGTCCGCGAATGCTGCATCGATGACTTCCGGCTCTCCGTCATAAATGCCGTCCGGCAGGTTCGTGAGTGCGAACGTAAGTTCGTCTACAAGAACCGCGCCCTCCTTCGGGCGGCAGACATAAGTCTCGTCATTGCCAAATCGCCCGCTTGTGAGGTCGTGCGTGCCGAGCACCATTTCGGGATGGTAAGAGAAGTATTGGTTGACCTTGATCGCGGCGCGCTCCTCAGTCGCAGGCGCCACTTCAACTGTATCAAGCGAGATCTTGTTACGCGGGGCCTCCTCCGCGCGGCGCTTGCGGAAGAACAATATATCCACGCCGACATCGGTGCCGGCATCCTCGCGAAAACTGCCCTCGGGCAGCCGGATTGCACTGACTAAATCCGCCATTCCCAATATATGCTGACGCGCCCGCGCGTCCTCCTTGTCCATTGTGCCATAGCTGGTGACAAAAGCGGCAAGGCCGCCGGGTTTTAGGCGGTCGATGGCCTTGGCGATGAAATAATCATGCAGCCGAAGACCAAGTTTGCGGAACGCCGGATCGCTGCGGACTATGCGGTCCGAGAAGGGCGGATTGCCGATGGCGAGATCAAAATGTTGTGGCAAGTGAGCTTTGGCGAAGTCGGTATTGATGATGCCAGCGCGCGGCTGCAGGAGTCGGGCAATCCGCGCTGTGACCGGGTCCAATTCAACGCCTGTGACTTGCGAGGCTCGGCGCAATGCTTCCGGCATCAGCGCGGGAAACAGCCCGGTGCCAATGCCGGGTTCCAGCACCCGCCCTCCCCGAAACCCGAGCTGTAGAATCCCTTTCCACATCGCCCTGACAATGAATTCCGGCGTGAAATGCGCATATTGGGTGCAGCGGGCAAGCGAGGCGTAATCGGTTGCGGCAATCGCGCTTTCGAGCTCTGTGCCAACCTCCTGCCAGCCTTTGCGGAACACCGCCTCTCCCGGACGGCGGAAACAGGCATTGGCCAGTTCCGACGCACCGAAGCCGGTGAAACGGATCAACTGCGCCTGTTCTTCCGGCGTCGCGGATCGCTGCTCGGTTTCAATTAAGGCTGCGAGCTTGATGGCGGCGAGATTGTCTCGGGCGCGATCCTTCCACGATTTGGCCAGGCTGCGATTGCCGTTGAGACGGTAATTGCGCGCCCCATCGGCAGGCGACGGGACCGGCTTACGAAGCGGGTCCTCCGGTATGTGCTGCGGTTGAGCGTGATCGTCTTCTTCAAACTGATCACTTCCTCTACCAACCGGAAAGGCCGACAAGCCAAATCCGGACAGGGCAGTGTTGCCGAAAAGATCGAGGGTGAATGGGTCAAGCGACATGGATTAAACTCCTTTGAAAAACGAACGCCATCGCGCCTCGGGGCAAGCCTGCGAAGCGATTTGATGGGCGGGATTTGAGGGGATGGGACTTGATGCCCCGGCTTGTGCAGGACGCCGTGGTAGATCAGGCGGCGATCAGTTCCGGCATGAAGCGCAGTTGCACGGGCAGCTTGGCGGCGATTTCGTCATCGCTGAGTTCATCGAGCAGTTTCAGCGTCATGCCCTCCCTGCCACCACAGTACAGCACGGTGCGCTGTCCGCGTTTGGAAGCGGCAAACCGCTGACCCGCATAACCGCGATAGTCGCCATGCGTGCTGCTCCAGATGTGCTCAAGCCGCTCCTCGCGCGTCATGGCTCGGACGGGATGTGATTCGCGTTCAATGATTGCCGCACGCAGGCGTTCCGGAGAGCCCCTGTCTGACAGATCACAATAGCCGTGGAACCAGCGGCACACATCGTCAATGTTCAGCACCAGAAACACGCTCGTCACATTGCCCGCTTGGAATTCGCGCATGGCGAACAGGTCGCCCCGGACAAACAAGGGCGGGAGGATTTGCAACATATAGTCATGATCGGCTTCGGTGATTTCGAACCATTCGCCGGCATAGATCGAGCCGGAATGGCGGGGTTCATCGAACGGCGCCTCACTATGGCGGTTGAAAATCTGGAACATCTGGTATCGGCTGGCGACACCCTGAAACACTTTGCGAAACGAATGAGAGGTTTGCATGACAGCTCCTTTGGTCGAAAGTAGAGGCGGTGCAGCCGCTGCGGCCACACCTTCTCCTCATGCTTTCTCATGACCTCACATCAGCGGTCGCGTCCCGGAGGACGGGTCAAGGGCCGCGCTAGCGGGCGAAGCTTCACCCTTGATGCGCGCCTTCGGGCATGCGGCAGCCGGGTTTTATCCCCTCTGTTCCCCTCTCCCATTTTTGGCTTTGTCGAGCCCTTGCGACAAAGCCTTCAGGTCTTCATTCCAGTCTTCATGTTCAGGCAACATCCGCGAAAACCTGCATCCAGCTTCCTGAGCGATAAGACGCAGCCGCTCGGCGTAAGTCTCACCCTGCCAGTTCCGGTCGGTCGCGGCGACAAGATGAAGGCCAGGTGTCTGGGCATAGTCGCGGAGCAGAGCATCGGTGTTCGGCGACCAGCCGCCGCCGGTGCTGACATAAAGTGTCTCGGACAAGTTGGCGGACTGCGTTGTCTCGATGGCAGCAAGGCTCAGGGCGTCAATGGCGGCCTCCGTGACGCAAAGCCTTTTTGGGTTGGCTGCACCGAAGTGAAATAGCCGCTTCGACCCGCCGGTCGCAAAGCCGCGCCATTGCGGCCCGCGTTCTTCCCAACCGGTGAACTTTCCTGCCGCGTCTTTATGTGCTGCCCAGAGGCTGCCGTATGGGCCTTCTCGGATGCAGTCTTGGGCAATGGCTCGGTGAAGAGTGATTTGCGGGATGCCGCGCACGTCAAGGAGGTAGCGCCATGTCGATGAATTGGGTTTGACGCGCTGTTTGGTGTTCCATCGTGTTGTGACGGACGAAACTGACTTGTCGCGGAATGGTTTCCTCCAGACTGGCTGCGACAGAGCGAACCCAACTAATTCACTCACCCGTTCCAAGGCGTCAACAAAGCCGAAATTGCCGAGGTGCTCTGACAGGCCAAACACATCGCCCTTGGCCTCCGACATGGGATCAAACCAGCCTTTGCCGGCATGGGTGACAATGACAATCTCGCCCTCCCCGCGCCGGTATTTGACGGCGCGTTTTGTGCTTTCCTTGGCATCCAGCATCCATCCGTCAGCTTCGAGAACTGCACTGCAGGACACCTTGTCGCGTAGGGCTTCCAGATCCTTTCGTTTCATATTTCTCTCCTTGCGAACCCGCAAAGCGACGTTCGCATTCCTGATCGTGTTGGGTTTCTGTTTTCCGTCGTTCTGGGAAGACCACTCCCCGAAAGCGAAGACCGAAGAGCGCAAGGGCGCGGATCGGAGAGAGACACTTGGATTGATCCGACCCGCGGCGAAGCCTCCCTTTTGCGCTTCGAGACGCAAGCGTCAGGGCAGTTCGGCTCAATGAGCCGAACCGATCTCGAAGGGATCGTAAATGTGAATGACCGTTTCTTCGTCGCCGTCATATTCGGCAGATGGCATCACGCCGAACTGGCCCTCGTTCTGAAACAGCGTCACTGGCGTCATCAGCATCTGGGCGAGATTGAATGCGTTGTTCTGGGCGAGGATGAAATTGTGCGACATTTGTCAAAGCTCCCGTTTGAACGGGGACCATCCCCGCTCGACAGGCGCCCGAATGTGCCAAGACTGACCGCGATCACCGCAGAGGCGTCAGCCGACAGCGGCCGCATCGCCAGATAGCGGACCCCTTGCGGGTTGAACGAAAGGGCAAGGAATGGGACTTGGGACTTAAGCCGAAAGAGCGGGGATGTTACCCTTTTGAATGGGAATAGAAACTGATGTGCAATTGCAGATGCCACATCGCTTCATCGTCATGCCGTTGGCTAGTTTGTCGGCATTGATGCTGGCTCGACGAAGGTCGATTTTTAGGCGCTGGGCGTATGGCGAAAGCTGTCAGGCATGAGACAACCTATTCGCTGTCATATTGGTTTGTAAGTGCACGGTCCCGAAAGTTGTCCGCCTCGCAAATAAGTGTTCGAAGGCGCAGTTGATGACGAACCATAGGCAGACCGCACCCAGAGGGTTCAGGGGCTGGGCGCAACCTCTTCCGTAATGCGTTACTGACCAATGTTTAGATATAAATATTGGTCAAAAATCGGAAATCACATGCTACTCTTGTAGCCGGCAGACACATCCCCGCCCGGCGTTGTCACACGCATGTTCATGGCATTAGACTCCATTACAGGGCCGCAGGAGACCTTCTCTCTCGCCCTCAATTCGTCATCGTACTCTCCGCCAATCTCTCACTCTCGAAAGGCCTGATGATACAAACCCCCAGCGCATGCGTTCCATGTACTGCGGGTTTGCCTCCAACCGCTGCAGCCGCTCACAACCCCGCCGCCTTAACGGCCAGCGCCGAAGGTGTCGGCCCAGACGAAATTGGGTCACAAAGCGGAGCCGCCGGAATGGCCGATCAAACGGACATTATCCATTCCGGCGGCAGAGCCGGTCTACCAGCCCCGCAGACCGGTTAACGAGGCAACCGCAAGAGGGTCAGCATAGCGCCGACGAAGGCGGGACCCGGGACCGATTGTCCCCGGCGAGGGGTGCCGCATGAAAGCCCGGAGGGATGCGCGAGTTTGGGTGCCGTGCGTGTTGGTAGATAGAGGGGATTTTCTCTTGCTGGCGAATTTTGTTTGACAGTTTGTTTTTATGCGGCGATCATCACCGCATAGTACATATTTGATAAACTTTAAACGTTATGGTATTTATGCAATACGCGAAATCCGGCGATCATCGCCGCAAAATCTGATTTGTGCAAACCATGCCGCTTAATGCTGAGAGACGATTGCGCCTACTGAACGGGCTTCCGGCCGGAATGCCGGTCAGCAAAGCTTGGATCATGCGTCAGGATCCATCCATGAACCGTCACGCTGTCGACAACCTCGTCAAGAGCAGACAATTGGAACCCTTGGCGCCTGGGGTGTATTTGCGCCCCGGAACAAAAATGAATTGGCAGGGGGCAGTCGCTTCCCTGCAGAACATGTTTCGCCTGGACTTGACACCCGGTGGCCTCACCGCGCTCGAGCAACACGGATTTGCACACTACCTTCCGATTTCACGCAAACGCCAGGTGCGGCTTTATGGCAAGGATGCCATTCCAAAATGGTTGGTATTGGCGTTGCCCGATGTCGAGTTCGATCGCAATCTCCCGCTCCCCGGGTTGGGATCAACTGGTCTCGTCAACTTCGAATATGACACACAGGAACGGCTTCTTTCCCAGCCGGACAGCTCCTCAGAGCGGAAATCCGCTTGGCCGTTTACGCTGTCATCGCCAGAGCGGGCATTTCTCGAAGTTCTACAGGATGTGCCGGACACCGTTTCATTTGAGCATGCGGAACAACTGCTTCAAGGTATGACAACGCTTTCGCCGCGCCTTATGGAACGCCTTTTGCGAAAATGCACACATGTCAAAGTGAGGCGGCTATTCTATTGGCTGGCGGAGCGCCAGACTTACACATGGCGCAAAAAACTGCCATCTCCTGAAGCGCTCGATGAGCTCGGACTCGGCAGCGGAAACCGGGTGCTGGTCAAAGGCGGAAGGCTCAGCGCAAAGTACATGATAACCGTTCCGGAGGACATGTGGACACCAACAGCCCTTACTACCGACAAGTCAGGCTCCTGACCCGCATTCTGCCGATCGTCGCGCAAGAGCCTTGCTTTGCTCTGAAAGGTGGGACAGCGATCAATCTGTTTGTTCGCAACTTGCCCCGCCTGTCCGTCGACATCGACCTCGTCTATCTGCCAATGGACGATCGCGACACCGCCCTGAAAAACATCACGGCTGCGCTGGACAGAATTGCCGCTGCAATTTTGCAGGCAATGCCGGATGCAAAAATCATCAAGTCATTTGAGATGCAGCCCGACGCGCTCAGGCTCTTCGTCACTCAGGCAGCCGAGCGCATCAAAATCGAACTTTCACCGGTCCTTCGCGGCTCAGTGTTCAAGGAAGAATTGCGGCAGTTTTCGCCGCGGGTCGAAGAGCAATTCGGATATGTCGAAATACCATTGCTCTCGTTCCCTGACCTTTATGCGGGCAAACTCTGTGCGGCCCTCGACCGCCAGCATCCAAGAGACCTATTCGATGTGAAACTCCTGCTCGACAATGAAGGACTAACGCCGGATCTCATCAAGACTTTCGTGGTCTATTTGATCAGCCACAACCGCACCATGGGCGAACTGCTGCGTCCGACCCGAAAAGACATCTCTGGCCTCTACCAGGGTGAATTCCTCAACATGGCTGATGACGAGGTAAGCCTTGATGAGCTACTCGACGTGCGAGAAAAGTTGATTGTCGGCATCAACGAACGACTGACCGACGACCAAAAGCATTTCCTGATTTCGTTCAAAGCCCGAGAGCCTGATTGGTCACTACTCGGAATCCAAGATGCGGAAAGATTGCCTGCCGTCCGATGGAAATTGCAAAACTTGGCGCGAATGCCCGTCGAAAAGCACCAAGGTGCGCTGGCTTCGTTACAAGCCATCCTGAACCTCGACGAGATCGGCAGATAGACATTCAAAATAGCCGAAAAGGCAACGAAGCGACGATTGGGAGTTGAATTCCAGTCAGTCCTGAGCCGGATCATTCACTTAGAACTATGCGACTAACCGGCCCAGTTTCCGGGTGAAACTCAACAGACTTTGCCAAACACGTCCGAAGTATGTGACGTCTTTCGGACATAGCTTTTCTGCACAATACTGAACAACTCACTCTGAATTGCACATTCGCGTTTACTTTCATTGCTCATGCAATGAAGAGTGCATCTATGGCATTTCGATTCATTCACACTGCCGATATCCACCTCGACTCTCCTTTGCGCACGCTGGCGATGCGCAACAGCGACCTCGCAGGGTTGATAGGGGACGCGACGCGCCAAGCTTTGGTGACGATCGTCGATCTGTGCCTCGATGAACAGGTGGATGCACTGATTGTCGCCGGCGATCTGTTTGACGGCGACCAGACGTCGATGAAAACGGCCCGGTTTCTGGCCAGTCAGATGCAGCGTTTGAACGAGGCCGGAATCTCGACATTCATCGTTCGAGGCAATCACGATGCCCTTTCGCGCATCACCCAAGAACTTATCTTGCCGCCCTCAGTTACCGTATTCGGCGGTCACTCCAATTCCGTTCACGTCAACAAAGATGACCTCGCACTTTCCATTCACGGCCTGAATTTTTCCAAACCTCAAGCCCCGGAAAGCCTTCTTGAGAAGTATCACCGCCCTACCCCGGATGTCGTCAATATCGACATCATGCATACGAGCCTGGCGGGCGCCCCAGGACACGACCTTTACGCGCCTTGCAGGGCATCAGAGCTACATGGCTGGGGTTACAACTATTGGGCATTGGGACATGTCCATGCCCGAACCCAACACGCCGGAGAGCGCAAGCTGATCATGCCCGGTATGCCCCAATGACGGGACATCAATGAAGCCGGCGAGAAAACCGTCACGCTAGTTACGGTCCATGACGATCATACATGTTGATTTGCGGACGGAATTGATCCGGTTTGTCAATTCGTGCTGATCCCGCGACATGGTTGATAAACACAATTTTTTCAAGCCACTACGCTTGTCCGAATGGATCAGCAACAGTTGCAAACTGCGGATCAAATCGAAGTAAAAATCAACAGTAAACGCGCCATTTCGCTTCAAAAGCCCGAAAACCTGAATCTATTTTGGTTCAATCGAAAGCAGATCTGCTTCAGCAGTTAGGAACATCAAGACGCGGAACTAAATCAGACATCAAGAGTTACTGATTATGATCGCTAATTTTAGCCGTCATTTTATGGAGACGTCAAATGCAAGACTCCCAAACCCACAACGGCAAACATATTTTGTCCTCGCCAAACTCCCGCCGCACGGTACTAAAATGGACAGGCGGCGCTATGGCCACGCTGGCGATTTTCGGCGGCCAATTGCCAAACTTCGGCATGAGCGAAGCGCTCGCCGCTGATCTTGGCGAAGGCGATATCGGCATATTGAATTATGCCTACGCGTTGGAGCAGCTCGAAACTGCATTCTACGTCAAGGTCATCGAAAGCCCATATGGCGGCATCAGCGACAGCGAAAAGATAATCCTGACAGACATTCGCGACCATGAAGTGGCCCACATGGAATTTTTGAAAAAGGCGCTCGCTGACAAGGCTATTCCAAGCCTTGAGGTGGATTTCTCAAAGATCGATTTTACCAGCCGCGACAGCGTGCTGAACACCGCCAAGACATTCGAAGACCTCGGCGTCGCCGCGTATAATGGCGCGGGCAAGCTCATCAAGAACGTTGATTATCTCGCTGCCGCCGGAACCATTGTTTCGGTCGAAGCGCGTCATGCCGCAACTATCCGCGACCTGCTGCAGCCCGGAAGCGTGGCCTTCTCCGGACCTGACGTTGTCGACAAGAACGGCCTTGATGGCGCTTTGCCGCCGGCCAAGGTTCTCGCCTCGGCTGGTCCGTTCATCAAAACCGAAGTCACAGCTCTCAGCTTGTAAAAGGACCGTCATCATGAACACGACCAGCAATACAATTCTTGGAACACTCGATCCCGATCTGATTGGCCGCATGGTCAGCACAAGACGGGGCCTGTTCTCGCAAGCGGCCCTGTCGCTCGGCGCATTGGCGTCCGCGCCCTTGGTTCTGGCCGCCGCTTCAAAGGAAGCCTTCGCTGCGGGAATGCCGCAGCAAATTGTTGACACATTGAACTTTGCGCTTACCCTTGAGCACATTGAGGATGCATTCTACCGGTCGGCACTCGAGAAGAACTTCATCCCGAAAGAGCATGAAGCCGTTTTCCAGCATATCGGCCTGCATGAAGCCCAGCATGTGGCCTTTCTTCAAGGCGCACTCGGCGCGGCGGCAGTTAAGCGACCTGAAGCGGACTTCACCGCTGGTGGCAAATACGCGGATGTGTTCTCAAACTTTGAGACATTCCTGACGCTCAGCCAGACCTTCGAGGATCTCGGCGTCGCCGCATACAAGGGCCAAGCCGGGAATTTGATGGAGAATGGCGACATCCTCACAGCGGCCTTGCAAATCCATTCCGTTGAAGCCCGCCACGCGGCAGCGGTCCGCCGGATTGGCGGCAAGAAGGCGTGGGATTCAGCTTTCGACGAGCCGATGACCAAGGAAGCGGTTCTCGCTGCGGCGATGCCATTCCTGAAGCCTTGACGCGAACCAGAACAATGGCCCGCCGATACCACAATTCGGCGGGCCCTACAGAAGGGAGAAAACTGAAACCACACAAAGGAAATATCATGAAACGGACAATGACACTTTTTACCAGCATCGCACTCGCAATGGCCTTGTAGGACGGCGCGGCGGCTCCGGCAGCCGCAGGGACATTGAATAGCCCTTCGAAATAATACAATCCGGTTAGCCACTTACATGGCGCATCGCGCGGCCAGGAATTGAAGGCAAGGAGAAGCGATAGCTTTGTGAGCGCGACATTCGCAGCAAGTTCATCACCCCAGAACTACGATAGGTCAAGAAAACGGATGAAGTGTCGACCAGAGGTTTGCCGGGTTTAAAATCGCCACCGAACTCATGCGATCCGCGAGGTTGGCTGAAAAGTCCATGTCCGGCGCAAATTCGTCGACAGCTCGTCAAAATCGTAGTCTATGTATGCTATGGGTAAGGCTAGGCAAAGCGCCGACCCGAGGACCTTGAGCCTATCGAGAACATTCTTCCACTAACGGTGTTGCTCGATGTCACGTGCATCGCAAGAGTATGTCGCTAGCACGCGTGGTGCTGGCGACTGCTATCACACGCAGTAATCGACGGAGCCCAATCAGGATGAATCAGCCAGCAGATATTCTTAAGGAAAACGAGCGGCTGTCCAGTGATATCAACCGGCTCCAAGTTTCAGAAACACGATACCGCCGCCTTTTCGAGGCAGCCCATGATGGCATTCTTATCGTCGATCCCGACACGCGAAAGATCATCGATGCCAATCCGTTCATGATCAAGCTGCTTGGGTATTCGTTTGACGAATTGGTCGGCATGGAGATTTTCGAGATCGGTCTGTTCAGCGACGCCCAAGCCAGCCAGGACATGTTTCAGATCTTGAAGGCTACCGGACAAATCCGATATGAAAATCTGCCGTTGCAAACCGAGAACGGTGCACCTCGCGAGGTCGAGGTGGTGGCCAATTGCTATGATGAAAACGGTCACAACGTCATCCAATTCAACGTCCGAGATATAACCGTGCGCGCACGTGCGGCCGTAGCGCACGCGCAGGCCGAGTCGGCGCTTCGTGAAAGCGAGGAGCGGCTGCGCACGCTGTTTGACTCAATCGACGAGGGCTTCATGGAAGTCGAAGTCGTGATGAACGCGGAAGGTCGCGCCGTGGACTGGCGCTATCTGATGCTCAATGCTTCCTTTGAACGCCTGACGGGGCTTTCGGACATCACGGGTATGCTGGTCAGCGAACTGATGCCCGACTTGGAGCCGGAGTGGGCCGAGCGGTATTCGCGGGTGGTGAACACCGGCGAGGCGCTACGCTTTGAATTGCCGGCGTCCGGCCTCGGCCGCTGGTTCGACGTTTTTCTTTCTCGCGTCGGCGATGCTGGCAGCCGTCGTGTCGCGGCGGTCTATAATGACATTACCGAACGTAAGCTGGCCGAGACTGCATTGCGCGAAAGCGAGGCGCGACAGGCGTTCCTTCTGAGGTTCAGCGACGCGCTCCGCGCGGAGCCGAACGCCGACGCAATGTCAGAGAGAGCAATTAAGATGCTCTTCCAGCACATGAAGCTCGATCATTGCTACGTCGGGGTTTATCGACTGGCGGAGGATGTCGGCGAAATTCCTCATCAGGTGCACAACGATCGTCTTCCCCCGATGCCCGCCAAGGTGCGTCTGTCCGATTTTCCCAAGGGGATTCAAGTCGTATTTGATCGGACGCTGGTAATCGACGACGTTTCGACGATGGAGGGCCTTTCGGACAGCGAGCGGGAGAGTTTCAACGGTCTCGGCGTGGGTGCCTTGATCAACGCAAGCCTGCGCAAGGGCGAGAATGACCCAATTTGGGCACTTGTCGCAGTCTCGGCCTCACCTCGGGTCTGGACACCGGGCGAAGTCTTCCTGGTCGAGGACGTCGCAGAACGCACCTGGGCGGCGGTGGAACGCGCCCGTGCCAAAGAGCGGCTGCAAATCGCGCATGACACGTTCCGCAGTCTCATCGACCGGTCCCCATTTGGCACGTATATCGTCGATGCCGACTTCTGCATGGTTCAGATGAGCGATGGCGGGCAGAAGGCGTTCGGCATTCTGCGCCCGTTGATCGGTCACGACTTCTCCGTTGTGGTGCACGCCGTTTGGCCGGAACCGTTTGCCAGCGAGGTCATTGCACGCTTCCGCCATACCCTGACGACGGGAGAGCCTTTCAAAGCATTAACGAACGAGCGTCGTTCGGACATCGACGCCACCGAGGCCTACGATTGGAAGATTGAACGTATCATTCTGCCAGATGGCCGTTTTGGTGTCGTCTGCCATTTCTACGATTTCACTGAACAACAGCAGCAAGAAGATCACATCAAGCTGCTGTTAGGTGAGGTCAACCATCGATCGAAGAACATGCTCAGTCTCATCGAGGCAATTGCACGACAGACAGTAAAGACTCAGCCGGATCATTTCCTTGAGGTCTTCGGCCAGCGCGTGCGGGCAATCTCGGCCAGTCAGGATTTGCTCGTCAAGGGAGAATGGAAGGCCGTGGAGCTCGGCGAGCTTGTCCGATCTCAACTCGCCCATTTCGGAGAAGAGCACGATGGTCGCATCACGATTGACGGCCCGTCGCTGAAGATTACCGCATCGGCATCGCAGTCACTCGGGATGGCCCTGCACGAGCTTGCGACCAACGCCGCAAAATTTGGCGCACTTTCGAACGAATCCGGTCGATTAGTGATCAGCTGGAGCTTGCAATCAGACGCCACTGGCCAAACACAGTTCGCAATGTCTTGGTGCGAAAGCGGTGGCCCGCCGGTCGCCAAGCCAACGCGCCGTGGCTTTGGCTCAACCATGATCGACAGCATGCTAAGGACGAGTCTTGGCTGCGACGCCAAGGTCGATTTCGCGCCGACCGGTCTCGTCTGGCGCATTGGCTGCCCGGCAGCAAGCCTGGTCGAAAGTGTCGTTCCACCATTGCTGCGGTCGAACGGCACTGCGGCTGGTCAAGCAGCGGTGTCGGAATCTGGTCGCCGCATACTTGTCGTAGAAGACGAGCCCCTGATTGCCATGGATTTCAGCCAGACCTTGTCGGACGCTGGCTACGCGGTGATCGGACCTGCGAACTCGGTCGCGCGGGCGCTTGCATTGCTTGCGCAGTTCGGATGCGACGCAGCTATCCTAGATGTCAATCTCGGCACAGAAACTTCGGAGCCGATTGCGCTGGAACTCATCAAACTCGGTAAACCTTTCGTTGCCACATCCGGGTATTCGCGCGAGCAGCAGCCAAAGATCATGCGGTCGGCGCCGCTGCTGGGAAAGCCGGTCAGTGCCGCGATGCTGATCGCCGAAGTTGAGCGCTGCCTGATCACCGAAAAGTGACCCGAGATCGGGGGGCACGGGAACCTTTCGCATGTCCAAACCGAGTCTTTTGTCAAAGTGGCCGTCGACAGCTTGGAGGAGCTGCACCTATGGCTTTCGCGAAACCACGGGAACACTGAAAGCGTCTGGCTTATTCGCTTCAAGAAGTCGGTGCCCGAAAAATACCTTGACCGGCTCGATGTGTTGGACGAACTGCTTTGCTGGGGCTGGGTAGACGGTCTGGCGCGCAAGTTGGACGACGAACAGACCATGCAGCTGATCTCTCAGCGTCGGCAGCAGAAATGGTCAAAAAGCTATAAAGACAGGGTCGAGGAGTTGGAGGCGGCAGGCCGGATGGAAGGCCCCAGACTGGCAGCAATTGCCACCTCCAAGGCTTTGGTACTGTGGAATGCCTACGAGCAGGTCGACGTTTTTCAGGTTCGCAAGGATCTTCGAGAGGCACTCGACTCGCAGCCGAAAGCCGCTTTGTTTTTCGATGCTGCCACGCCGTCTTATAGGCGCAACGTTTGCGCTGGATAAACTGCGCTGACGTCCTGAAACCCGAGCGGCGCGCGTTGACCAGACGAAACGGATTTCTGGTCTTGGAAACAAGCTTCCGCAGATGTGAGCTACCGATGCCATCAAACAGGCATAGACTTGATTGGACGGGATGCTCGTCATTCCTACTGGTTCTAAAAAGTCCCGGGTGGAACGA
>JANPEK010000136.1:0-30960 GCA_031422915.1 Phyllobacteriaceae bacterium
ATCCGCGAGGCGACGAAATTTCGCGGCATTTGTGTGCTTGATTATGTGAGCGATATGGCACCCGCCTTGGTAGCGGCCAAGCTGAAGGAGATGGTGCCGAAGGTGCATGCGATTGCGATGGTGGCGGTCGACCATCCGAACATCACGGCGGCGGTGGCGGAGCTGCGCGAGAAGGGCATACCAGTGTTCTCACTGCTGTCGGACTTTGCCACCGGTGTACGCAGCGGGTATGTGGGCGTGGACAACCGGAAGGTGGGGCGCGTGGCGGCCTGGACGATTGCCAAGACGGCGAAAAAGCCGGGGAAAGTGGCGATTTTTGTCGGCAGCCACCGGTTTTTGGGCCATGATCTGCGCGAGATCGGGTTCCGAACCTATTTCCGCGAGCATGCGCCGGAATTTCATTTGCTGGATACTTTGGTCAATCTGGATGATTTGCACTACACGCACGAAGCCATCGAGGAACTTCTGGTTCGCCACAAGGAACTGGTCGGTTTTTATGTGGCGGGCGGCGGCATGGAGGGGGCAATCGAGGCGCTGCGCAGCATGGCGGCCAGCCGTGAACTGGTTGTTGTGCTCAATGAATTGACGCCGATGTCACGGGCGGCGCTGGCCGATCAGGTGATTGCGATGACGATCTCAACACCTCTGCCGCTGCTCTGCGAAAAGCTGATTGAACTGATGGCGCGCGCTGTGATGCAGAAGGATGTGGACCTGCCGGGGCAGACATTTTTGCCGTTGGAAATGCATATTTCCGAAAATATTTGATGTCGTTGTGCCAGTTTTGCAATTTTTCTATCATCGCAGTAAATGGATTTTTGCACGGATGATGGATTGTTTTCAGCTTCGGGTTTGACTCTTTGCGGCCTTCTGCCGCTTGATTGTCCGCGTCTCCAGAGAATTTGCTGACTTGTTTTTCCATGTAAGGAACCTCGAAATGGCTGCAAGCCTGAAGCCGCAGTTTGCGCTCAATCACATGACAGCGCCACGGCTGGATTGCCGCCGGTTCATTGATCTGGCGGCTTCGCTTGGCTGTGTTGGCGTTGAGCTGCGCAATGATCTAGCGGACAAGAAACTGTCCGGCGCGGCGTTTTTCGATGGTGAGACGCCTGAAGCGATTGGCGATTATGCGCGGGCCAAGGGGCTGCGGCTGCTTGGGCTTTCGGAGGCTTACGGTTTCAATTCATGGTCGGACGCGATGCGGGCAAAGGTGCAACTGCTGATCGATCAGGCGGTTGCAAGCGGCGCGGAAACGATCAGCCTTATTCCGCGCAATGATGCGCCGAAGTGGAGTGATTCCGAGCGTTTGGCGGCGCTAAGACAAGCCTTGAGCGAGATTTTGCCGATGCTGGAGAAGGCAGGCATGGTTGCGCTTGTGGAGCCGCTGGGCTTTGCGACCTCCTCGCTGCGCAGCAAGGCAGAGGCGGTGGAGGCAATAGAGGCGGTTGGCGGGATTGGGCGGTTCAAGCTGGTGCATGACACGTTTCATCATCATCTGGCGGGTGGCGGGGCGGTGTTTGCGGAGCATACCGGGATTGTGCATATTTCAGGTGTTGTTGATCCAACCTTGACGCCGGAGGAGATGCAGGACGGGCATCGCATTCTTGTCGATGCCCGCGACCGGCTTGGCAATGTTGCTCAGATGCGTGAATTGATGGAAGCCGGGTATGACGGCGCGTTCTCTTATGAGGCTTTTTCGCCGGAAGTGCACGCGATGACGGACGCGGCGACAGCCATCGGCGAGAGCTGTGCATTTATCAGGAAGGGTTTGGCCGCATAAGCCAAAATTGATTGCTCTGTTTTCAGATTCCCATTGACGGGATTTCATAAAAATGGAATGAGTATTCCAGAATTTCCAGATGCGACATTTTTGTTCTAAATGGGAGGCGTATTTGGATTTCCATTCCCCAATGCGGGAAATCCGGTTCAATTGTCAGGCGCTGCCGGGCGCCATTTCTGTGGAGGAACGACATGAAAAAGATTCTTTTGGCACTTGCTGCCACGACCGTGATGGCCTCATCGGCCTATGCCGACAAGATCGGCGTCTCGATGGCGGTGTTTGATGACAACTTCCTGACCGTTTTGCGCAATGGCATCGACGCCCAGTCGAAGGACATGGGCGTTGAAGTGCAGATTGAAGACGCGCAGAACGATGTTGCCAAGCAGCTTGACCAGATCAAGAACTTCGCCGCTTCCGGCGTTTCGGCGATCATCGTCAACCCGGTTGATACCTCGGCGACGCAGGCGATGTCCGATGCCGCAGCCGCCGCGAAAATCCCGCTGGTTTATGTCAACCGCGAGCCGATCAATGTCGACTCGATGCCGGACAATCAGGCGTTTGTCGCGTCTAACGAAGCCGATTCCGGCACGCTTGAGACCAAGGAAGTCTGCCGCCTCCTGAAGGAAGCCGGAAAGACTGAAGCCAACGTCTATGTGATGATGGGCGAACTGTCGAACCAGGCCGCCGTGATGCGCACCAAGGACATACATGATGTGATCGGCGGACCCGATTGCGGCGTGAAGGTCAACATCATTGACGAGCAGACAGCCAACTGGTCGCGCGACCAGGCGCAGAGCATGATGACCAACTGGATGTCGGCCGGCAAGCCGTTCGACGCCGTGATTGCCAACAATGACGAAATGGCAATCGGCGCAATTCAGGCAATGAAGGCCGGCGGCATGGACATGAAGACTGTCATCGTCGGCGGCGTTGACGCGACGCAGGACGCACTTGCTGCCATGCAGGCTGGCGATCTGGACGTGACCGTGTTCCAGGACGCAGCGGGTCAGGGCAAGGGCGCGCTCGAAGCTGCGATCAAGCTGGCGAAGGGTGAAGCTGTCGAGCAGAAGGTCTATATTCCCTTCCAGCTCGTTACACCGGCGAACATTGGCGACTTCCTGAAGAAGAACTGATCCTCATTATTTGAGCACAGGAGGTGGCGTCATCGCGCCACCTCCGCTCACCCGCTTTGTATAGCTGCGTGAAATTGCAGACCCACGTGAATTGGGCTGGTCATCGACCGGACGTTCAAGTCATAATCATTCGACACCAGACGCTTGGGGTGCAGTTGCGCCCGAAGGGAGGACGGCAGTGGCAAAGAATTCTGAAGGTGTGGGCGGACTGAAATACGACGCGGGCAAGCGCTCGTGGCCGCCGGAAATGAACGTGTTTCTGGCGCTTGTGCTGATCGTGGTGGCGTTCGAGACACTTGGCCGCCTGTTTATTGGCGACAGCTTCCTGTTCAACTCCCGCGCTGATCTCGACACGATTTTCAATGAGCAGCGGCTGCAGATCATCATTCTGCAAGTTTCAATCGTCGGGATCATTGCCCTTGGTGTAACGCAAGTGATCATCTCTGGCGGGATCGACCTTTCATCCGGCTCGATTGTCGGCGCGACGGCAATGATTTCGATGTCGTTTGCGCAAGTGGCGATGGTCAACGGCAATCCCAATCCGAAGGCGATTTTCCCTGATCTTGGCTGGCTGGATCTGCCTGTCATCATTCCGATTGTTGTGGGCATTGCTTGCGGCGCGTTGGCCGGCTTCGTCAACGGCGCGCTGATCGCCTACACACGCATTCCGCCGTTCATCGCCACGCTTGGCATGATGGTGTCAGCCCGGGGGCTCGCAAAATGGTGGTCGAAGGGCAATCCGATATCGTTTCCGACCGACAGTTTTGCGTCCATCGGCAAGGGCATGATGCCGGTGCTGATCTTCATTGCGCTTGCCATCCTGTTTCAGCTGATCCTGACTTACACAAAGTATGGCAAGCACTGCTACGCGATTGGGTCCAACGAAGAGGCTTCGCGCACGGTTGGCATCAAGGTCGAGAACCACAAGATTTTGGTCTATATGATTGCGGGTATTCTTGCCTCCGTTGCGGCGATTGTTCTGTCATCGAAGAATTTGACGGCGCAGGCCGGCATGGGCGTGATGTATGAACTGGACGCCATCGCGATGACGGTCATCGGCGGGACGTCGCTCTCGGGCGGACGCGGGTCGATCATCGGCACCGTGCTTGGCGCGCTGATTTTCGGCGTCATCATATCCGGCTTCACCTTCATGAGGCTCGACGCCTACTATCAGGAAATGGTCAAGGGCGTGATCATCGTGGGCGCGGTGGTTCTGGATCAATGGCGGCAGCGCCGCGGCGGAGCAAAGGGCTAAGCACATGTCAGACATTGTTCTCAAGACCGAAGGCCTGACCAAGCGCTATGGCGGCGTGCACGCGTTGGAGGGCGCGAACTTTGAACTGCGCCAAGGCGAGCATGTTGCCATCATGGGCGATAATGGCGCGGGCAAATCGACGTTCGTGCGCCAGATCACCGGCGTCGAAGTGCCGACCAGCGGCAAGATCATTTTCGATGGCAAGGAAGTGGCTTTCAAGGGGCCGCTGGATGCCCGCGAGGTCGGCATCGAAGCCGTGTTCCAGACGCTGGCGCTGGCGGATGATCTTGATGTGCCGTCGAACCTGTTTCTCGGGCGCGAGCAGGTCAAATTCAACCTCGGGCCGTTCTCCATTCTCGACTTCAAGGCAATGCGCGAGGCCACCCGCAAGGCACTGGAGCGGACAGCGGTTAAAATCCCCAGCCTGTCAAACACGATCCGCAACATGTCCGGCGGACAGCGGCAATGTGTGGCGATTGCGCGAACGGCGACATTTGCCTCCAAGCTGATCATCATGGACGAGCCGACGGCGGCGCTTGGCGTGCAGGAGACGGCGCAGGTTGAGAACATTGTGCGCACGCTGAAGGCCAACGGCGAGCCGCTGATTTTGATCTCGCACAACATGCGGCAGGTGTTTGATCTGGTTGACCGGATTGTTGTGTTCCGGCGCGGGCGGATTGTGGCCAATCTGAACAAGGCCGACACGAGCGGCCAGGATGTGGTGGCGTATATTACCGGGGCGAAGACGGCGCCGGAATATGCCGACGCTGCTTAGGGACCGGCCGAAAACTCTACTGCCACGGCCAACTGATGCGATTTTCTGCGCTTCCGGTGCTCACGTACCCAAAAGTACGCTCCGCTCCGGTTCTCGAAAATCACACCATTTGACTCGTGGCAGCGAGTTTTGGGCCGATCCCTACCTGAGCCATCCATGTTCAAAGAAGACAGGCGCAACTCATTGACCAGCATCGATCGGCGCAGAAAACAGATACGCGACATCGTGGTTCAAGCGCGTGGAATGTGGCCCTGCAGCCTTCGCCGCAGGGCCGGGGTTTTGTGGTGCAAACACCCCGCCGGCAAAACCGGCATGTCGAGTATGGCGTCTTGCGGTGCGTATTGCCAGTGTTTGTGCAGTCCAGCGGTTGCGAGGCAGCGCATTAACTTTTGATTAATTTATTTGCAGCTTACCAAGATTGACTAGGATTTAGGCAGTTTTACGAGAGCCGCGGCTTGTATCGAATGTCGGGACACGGCGATTTCGACGGTCATTTCTGCGCTTGCCTTGGAGAAAAATCATAAAAATCAAGCACTTGGGGTTGGACCGGCGTGGCTGCCGGAAATGTTGCGGGAATCTGGCATGGGGTTTGCAAAGTATGCTGCGGTGCAAACAAACCCTGTCGGAGGTTCTCTATGGGTATTCTTACCAGACGCATATTCCTGTCCGCTTCGGCCGCTCTTCTTGCAGCGACCGCTTTTACGGCTCCCGCATTTGCGGCAGACGACACGATCAAGGTCGGCATTCTGCATTCGCTTTCGGGCACGATGGCGATTTCGGAAACGACACTGAAAGACGCCATGCTGATGCTCATCGAAGAGCAGAACAAGAAGGGCGGCCTTCTCGGCAAGCAGCTTGAAGCTGTTGTCGTCGATCCAGCTTCTGACTGGCCACTGTTTGCGGAAAAGGCCCGCGAGCTGATCGAAAAGGACAAGGTTGCCGCCGTATTCGGCTGCTGGACTTCGGTGTCACGCAAGTCGGTGCTGCCGGTGTTCAAGGAACTGAACAGCATCCTGTTCTATCCAGTGCAGTATGAGGGCGAAGAATCCGAGCGCAACGTGTTCTACACGGGCGCTGCGCCAAACCAGCAGGCCATTCCGGCTGTCGACTATCTGATGTCGGACGAGGGCGGCGCTGTGAAGCGTTGGGTCCTTGCCGGTACTGACTATGTCTATCCGCGCACGACCAACAAGATTTTGGAAGCCTACCTGATTTCCAAGGGCGTCGCACCGGCGGACATCATGATCAACTACACGCCGTTCGGTCATTCCGATTGGCAGACGATCGTGGCGGACATCAAGAAGTTCGGCTCGGAAGGCAAGAAGACCGCCGTGGTTTCGACCATCAACGGCGATGCGAACGTTCCGTTCTACAAGGAACTCGGCAATGCCGGAATCAAGGCTGAAGACCTGCCGGTCGTTGCCTTCTCCGTCGGTGAAGAAGAGCTGGCCGGTCTCGACACCGCGCCGCTGGTTGGCCATCTCGCCGCCTGGAACTATTTCCAGTCCGCCGACGCGCCAGTCAACGCAGAGTTCATCAAGACCTGGAAGGCCTATACCAAGAACGACAAGCGCGTGACCAACGACCCGATGGAAGCGCATTATGTCGGCTTCAACATGTGGATCAAGGCAGTCGAGAAGGCTGGTACGACCGATCCGGACAAGGTGATCGACGCGCTGCCGGGCATTGAAGCGCCAAACCTTTCTGGCGGCATGTCCAAGATGCTGCCGAACCATCACATCACCAAGCCGGTGCTGATTGGCGAAATCCAGGCGGACGGCCAGTTTGAAACCGTGTGGAAAACGCCGGACCTCGTGGCTGGCGACGCGTGGACGGATTTCCTGCCGGAATCCAAGGTGCTTGAGGCCGACTGGGTGACGCTGAAGTGCGGGAATTACAATATGGAGACGAAGGCGTGCTTGGGTGACGTGCCGGCCCAATAAGGCGGATACTCCCTCCCCCTTGTGGGGAGGGTTGGGTGGGGGTCGCGAGCAAAGCGAGCCATGTAAAAAGACTTGCAAGCGCCGCTTCGGTTGCGAGACTTTCGTTGGCTCGCTTCGCTCGCGACCCCCACCCCTAACCCCTCCCCACAAGGGGGAGGGGACTATGAATTACTTCCTCCCCGATCTGCCGGTTAGGGTCGAGAATTTGAACACGGAAAGTGCCGATGGCGTTTCGCTTGATGACCAGAATGTTCCTGTTGCTGGCGATGCTGGTCTCAATGACTGGCGCTGGCCGGGCCGATGAAGCTGCCGTGCGGGCGGCGATTGCGAAATTTGCCGAGGGCGATGGCTACACGTCGATTGAAGCGGGTGTCGATGCACTTGGTGCGACGGCTGATCCTCTGGCGGCGACGGCGCTGAATGCGCTAAACGACGGGATGCTGGTGCTGCGCAGGGACGATGGCAAGATATTTGTCATTGATGCGGGCGGTGCCAAGTTGATTGACCCTGTGACCGGCGAGGCGGCGGGCGAGGCTTCCGGCGCGGTGATTGAGAAGCTGAAGATCAAGAATTCCATTCGCCGGAAAATTGCCACCGCGCTTTCCGGCATGACGCTTTTGGCCAAGGATCGCTCGGTGCGGCTGCAGGCGGCGAACACGATTTTTTCCAGTGCGGATGCGACACAGATTGAAGCGCTCGACAAGGCGATTGCGCAGGAAACCGACAGTGCCGTCAAGACGCGGATGAACGAGGCGCGGGCGGCGATCTTGCTGACCACGTCAAAAGACCAGAAGGTTTTGTCGGCCTCGATCAACCAGATTGCGGCGCGGGGCGACCGTGATGCGTTGCAGGCTTTGAACGCGCAGGTCGGAAAGATTGACGGCGAGGCGGCAACGCTGTTAACCAACTCGATCAACGGCATTAACAACCGGCTGCAAATCTGGAATGCCGGACAGAACATCTGGTACGGGATTTCGCTCGGCTCGGTGCTGCTTTTGGCCGCCATCGGGCTTGCCATCACTTTCGGCGTGATGGGCGTCATCAATATGGCGCATGGCGAGATGGTGATGCTGGGGGCTTATACGACATTCGTCGTGCAGCAATTCCTGATCGCCAATGCGCCGGGGCTGATCGAATGGTCGCTGGCGTTTGCATTGCCGTTGGCGTTTCTTGTGGCGGGGACTGCCGGGCTGATCATTGAGCGGTCGGTGATCCGGTTGCTCTATGGCCGTCCGCTGGAAACGTTGCTGGCGACTTGGGGCGTGTCGCTGATCTTGCAGCAAACCATACGCACGATTTTCGGCGCGACGAACCGCGAGGTTTCCAATCCGCAATGGATGTCGGACGGGTTCATGCTCGGCCAAATCGCCATCACCTGGAACCGGTTCTGGATTTTGATTTTTGCGCTGGCAATTTTCTTTGCGCTGCTGGTGGTTTTGAAACGCACCTCGTTCGGCTTGCAGATGCGGGCGGTGACGCAAAACCGGCGCATGGCGGCTTCTGTGGGCATTCGCACGCCATGGGTGGATGCGCTGACGTTCGCGCTGGGCTCGGGTATTGCCGGAATTGCCGGGGTGGCGCTCAGCCAGATCGACAATGTGTCGCCGGATTTGGGCCAAGGCTACATCATCGACAGTTTCATGGTGGTGGTGTTTGGCGGCGTCGGCAATCTGTGGGGCACGCTGGTCGGGGCGCTGACGCTGGGCGTCGCCAACAAGTTTCTTGAGCCCAATGCCGGAGCGGTGCTCGCCAAAATCCTGGTGCTGGTGCTGATCATCCTCTTCATCCAGAAGCGTCCGCGCGGGCTGTTTGCTCTCAAGGGCCGGTCGGTGGAAGCATGATGACGCAGTGGCTGTTTTCCGGACGGCACGACCGGCGGATACTGATCCTCATTGCGGTGATCCTCGGGTTTGCGGTGCTGGTGCCGGTGCTGAATTTGCTCGTGCCATCGGACAGCATGTTCCATGTGCCGCCGTATATCATGGCGCTGCTCGGCAAATATCTCTGCTACGCGCTCTTGGCGCTGTCGCTTGATCTGGTGTGGGGCTATTGCGGGATTCTCTCGCTCGGGCATGGCGCGTTCTTTGCACTCGGTGGCTATGCGATGGGCATGTATCTGATGCGCCAGATCGGGGCGCGCGGTTCTTACGGCAATGCGCTGCTGCCGGACTTCATGGTGTTCCTCAACTGGCAGGAACTGCCGTGGTTTTGGACAGGCTTTGACCATTTCTGGTTCGCCGCACTGATGGTGCTGCTGGTGCCGGGGCTGATGGCGTTTCTGTTCGGCCTGTTCGCCTTCCGAAGCCGCGTTTCGGGCGTGTATCTCTCGATCATCACGCAGGCGCTGACCTATGCGCTGCTGCTGGCATTTTTCCGCAATGAGTTCGGCTTTGGCGGCAACAATGGCCTGACCGATTTCAAGGATATTCTCGGGTTCAACATCCAGGCACCAGGAACCCGCGCGGCGCTGTTTTTTGCAAGCGCGATTGCGCTGGTGGCGGGCATGTTGATTGCGAGCGCCATCACGTCGTCGAAGTATGGCAAGCTGATGGTGGCGGTTCGCGACGCGGAAAGCCGGACGCGGTTTCTTGGCTACCGACCGGAGTATGTGAAGTTGTTCGCCTTCACCGTTTCAGCGATGATGGCGGGCGTTGCAGGTGCGCTTTATGTGCCGCAGGTGGGCATTATCAATCCGGGCGAATTTGCTCCGGCCAACTCGATTGAAGTGGTGATCTGGACGGCGGTTGGCGGGCGGGGCACGATTTTCGGACCGGTGATCGGCGCGTTTCTGGTCAATGGCGGCAAGAGCTGGTTCACCGGACTGCTGCCGGAATACTGGCTGTTTGCGCTCGGCGCGCTGTTCATTTTCGCGACGATCTTCCTGCCGAAGGGCGTGGCTGGATTGTTCTCAGGGTTCAAGATCACGAAACCGACGAAGACCAAACCCCTGCCAATCGCGGCTGACCCGGCGGCGGCGGCGTAGACCCATGGCGCGCAAGGAAAGCCTGCTTTATCTCGATGATGTCTCTGTCGCGTTCGATGGATTCAAGGCGATCAATGACTTGTCCTTCATCCTGCAAAAGGGCGAGATGCGGGCGATCATCGGGCCGAATGGCGCGGGCAAGACGACGATGATGGACATCATCACCGGCAAGACGCGGCCGGACAAGGGCGAGGTCTATTTCGACGGCGATATTGACTTGACCAAGCACGACGAGGCCGAGATTGCGCAGAAGGGCATCGGGCGGAAATTCCAGAAGCCGACGGTGTTTGAGAGCCATACGGTCGAGGACAATCTGGTGTTGGCGCTTGCCGGTCCGCGCAATGTGTTTGCGGCCCTGTTCCATAAGGGCAGCAAGGCGCAGGCGGATCGGATTGACGAGATATTGACGACAGTTCGCCTCACTGCGCGGCGGCATGATCTGGCGGCGAACCTTAGCCATGGGCAGAAGCAATGGCTGGAGATCGGCATGCTGCTCGCGCAGGAGCCGAAGCTGCTGTTGGTTGATGAACCGGTGGCGGGGATGACGGATGCGGAGACAGAAGAGACGGCGCGGCTGCTCAAGGAAATCGCCAAGACGCGCTCTGTCGTGGTGGTCGAGCATGACATGCATTTTGTCCGCTCGCTCGGCGTCAAGGTGACGTGCCTGCATGAAGGTTCGGTGCTGTCTGAAGGCAGCCTTGATTTTCTCAGCGCCGACCCGCGCGTGATTGAAGTGTATCTGGGGAGGTAGCGATGTTGAAGGTCGACAAGGCTGTGCTCCACTATGGCGCGGCGGAAGCGCTGCGCGGGGTTTCGCTTGAGGCAAGGCAAGGCCAGATCACCTGCATTCTCGGGCGCAACGGCGTTGGCAAAACGAGCCTGATCCGCTCGATAGCCGGGCATCACAAATTGACATCAGGCAGCATTTCGTTGGACGGCAAGGTGCTGGACGGCAAACCGGCGCAGGACCGGGCGCGCGGCGGCATCGGGCTGGTGCCGCAGGGGCGCGAGGTTTTTCCATTGCTGACGGTCGGCGAAAACCTGATTACCGGCTATGCCGCTGCGCCGAAGGGCGAGCGCAACATTCCGGACTATGTGTTCGACCTGTTTCCGATCCTCAAATCGATGCTGAACCGGCGGGGCGGCGACCTGTCCGGCGGGCAACAGCAGCAATTGGCAATCGGCCGTGCGCTGGTGATGCGGCCGAAACTCTTGGTGCTGGACGAGCCGACGGAAGGCATCCAGCCATCGATCATCAAGGACATCGGCCGCGCGATACGGTATCTGCGCGATACGGCGGGCATCGCGGTGCTTTTGGTCGAGCAATATCTCGACTTCTGCCGCGAACTTGCTGATCAGGTGCATATCATCGACCGGGGGCAAGTCGTGCATTCAGGTCCGGCGAGTGATCTCGACCTGCCGGAAGTGCGGCGGCATTTGACGGTGTAGTTTGATCGTTCACACCACGACGAAATCGGCAAATGTCAGCGCCGTGTTGTTTGTGACGTCGGCGAACAGCACCAGCCCGCCTGCGGTGGCTGCGCCGTTGGTGTCGTAATAGAGGTCGCCGTTGGCCTTGTCGTAGATAATGATTTCCGAGCCGTTTTGCCCAGCGATTGATGTGCCCTCGAACAGGTTGGAGGCGAGCGTACCGGTGGCGGCGAGGAGTGTGAAGATCGCGTTTTCCAGTTGGATTGTGTCTGCCGCCACGTTGTAATCGGTGATCGTGTCGTGGTTGGTGGCGGCGTTGAGCGTGGTGTTGAAGAGGAAGACGTCAGCCCCCAGACCACCGGTCAGGATGTCGTTGCCGGTCAGGCCATTGATTTTGTTGGCATTGTTGTTGCCGACGATGAGGTCGTTTTTGGCCGCCAAGCCGGTGCCGTCGATGGCACCGCTGCCGATCAGGTAGAGGCGTTCGGTGTTGAGCGTCATGGTGAAGGTGGCAGTGGATTTGATCGAGTCGGTGCCGTAATTGGTGGCCTCTTCGACAATATCCGAGGTTGAATCAACGAGGTAGGTGTCATGGCCCTGCCCGCCGCGCATGACGTCATTGCCGGTCAGGCCGTTCAAGATGTTGTGGCCGGAATTGCCGGTGAGCACATCGGCAAAGCCGTTGCGCCCGGTGCCGTTGATGTTGCCCTCGGTCAGCAGGAACAGCCGCTCGGTGTTGGCGGCCATGGTGTATGTAACGGACGAGTAGATGAAGTCAGAGCCGCTGCCAGCGCCAGCCGTTTCTGTCACCACATCATCGATTTCGCCAACGTAGTAAATGTCGTTGCCGAGACCGCCGGTCATTTGGTCCGCGCCACCTTCGCCAACCATAGTGTCATTGCCGCCGTTGCCGAACATGATGTCGACCAGTTCATCACCAATCATGACGTCACCAGCCGCATCGCTTTGCATGAAGCGGAACCATCTGTCGATTTGAAGCGAGACATGTGTGCCGTCCGGGTCGGTGTTTCCGTCAGCAAGAGCGTTGTTGAAATCGGACCAAGCCGTGACGAAACTGCCGTCGGTAAGGCCGACGGTAGTGGCCGCTGCCTGTTGGCCTGTTTGGTTCTCAATTTGCGTCAAGCCACTGTTGGACAGCAAGGCCATGGTGACCGGATCAAACAAAGACGTCGCAATATCGACGCCACTGTTGGTCCAATGCACTACAACAAAGCCGTTGGCGAGTTCCGACACCGATGGATAACCATCGGAAAGTGCATCCGGGTCCGCGCGTTGGATCGTCCGCAGCGCGCCAGCTTCGGTGAAGAAAGCGATGCTGACGCCTGACCCGCCGGATTCATTGTCCTCGTACACGACAACAAAGTCGCCCGTGGACAGCGCCAACACCTGAGGGTGGCGGTTTTGCGTGCCTGAAACATCGAAGTTGAATGGCGAGAGGATTGATGTGCCGGTTGCGCTGATGATCTCGATCGCCATTCCGAATGTGTCTGTATTGTCTGTAAGTTCCTTCTCATAGGCGACAACTACATTGCCGTTTGTCAGCACCGCGACCGCTGGGGCTTGCTCATCCAATGAACTGTTGCCGCCGAGCGTAAAGGATGCCTGAACCACGCCGGCTGAGTTGTAGAAGAGCAGGTCCGCGTCTTGGTCGCTGGCAGTGAAACTATCCTGCTTGGCCACAACGAAGCCGCCACCCGTGCGAAGTGCTGCAACATCGGAGGCAGTGTCGGCGCTGTCAGTTCCGGACAGAAGCGTGTCGAAGACTGTCACAACACCCGTGACCGGATTGGCAATGCCATAATGAATGCCGCTGCCGGCTGTGGTCCAAGTCGTGATGATCCGTCCGTCGGAAAGTTGGGCTGAATCCGGATCGCTTAAAGTCACGCCCGCAGGGGTGGATGTCATGAGAATGCTGGTGCCGATGATATTGCCTGAGGGCCGCAAAACACCGTCAATCGTGTAACGATCTAGGGCCACATTGTACGACGTTGGATCAGACAGTGGCGAGATGGTGTATGACAAGGCAAAACCACCATCTGCCAATGCGACAAGCGCCGGACTGACCGCATTTGTAGGGTTCGCCAATGCCAGATTTGATTTTGACACCGCATCAATGAACTCTCCGAGAACGTTTCCCAAGGCGTAAGAGGTGGCGACCGTCATGATGTTGATTCCTCAAGGCTTGTTGCAATATTCAAAGACGACAGCGGCGGCAGACGAGACCAATGACCTGTGCCACAAACGCGGGTCACTGCGTCAGAAACAGCGTGCGGCTTATGCCAGGCCGCACGTATCACCCATACGGGTGATGACAAAATGTCAGGCGCCCGAATGTTCATGTAGTGCGGCCGCGGACTTGTCCCCAAACCCGATGTCGCCGGGCCTACAAGAGACAATGGAAAACAACTCAATTCAGGACGTTTGAACCTTATGCACATGAATGGCATTTTGCCAGAGCAATTCTGCCTTGATGGTGACTTTGATCCAAATAAAATGTGGCAATTCAGGGCCTTACGACAAAGCGGATGTTCATATAGACGCCACGTTGCATATGCTCAAAAAGAAATGACGCTGAGGAACAACCCAAGATTTACGCCAATTTGCGGCTTTTGGTCTGGCTTGTTGGGTTTGAAAATGGCTGCACTTCTTACTTCCGCCCTCACACCACCACGAAATCCGCCGCTGTCAGCGCCGTGTTGTTGGTGACGTCGGCGAATAGCACCAGCCCGCCTGCGGTGGCTGCGCCGTTGGTGTCGTAATAGAGGTCGCCGTTGGCCTTGTCGTAGATGACGACTTCGGAGCCATTTTGCCCGGCGATCGACGTGTCCTCGAACAAGTTCGAAGCAAGTGCGCCTGTGGCAATCAGCAACGCGAAGATGGCGTTCTCGAGGTTGATCGTGTCATCGGCTACGATGAAGTCGGTGACGGTGTCGTGGTTTGCCGCTGCGCTGAGGGCGGTGTTGAAGACGAAGGTGTCTGCACCGAGACCGCCGGTCAACGTGTCGTTGCCGGAAAGGCCGTTGAGCCGATTGGCCATATTGTTGCCGACGATCAATTCGCCGCCGCCGTTCAGACCGGTTCCGTCGATAACACCGCTGCCGACAAGATAGAGGCGCTCAGTGTTGGCGGTCATGGTGAATGTGGCGGTGGTTTTGATTGAATCGGTTCCTGCGCTGGAAACTTCTTCAACGACATCGGACGTGGAATCAACAATGTAGGTGTCGTGACCCAGCCCGCCGCGCATAACGTCATTGCCGGTGAGGCCGTTGAGGATGTTGTGGCCGGAATTGCCGGTCAAGACATCAACCTGACCGTTGATGCCGGTGCCGTTGATGTTGGCATTGCCTGTCAGGAAGAGTCTCTCGGTGTTGGCAGCCATGGTGAGGGTGACGGACGAGTTGATGAAGTCTGCGCCGGTGCCTGCACCTGACCGTTCGGTGACAACGTCGGCGGCGCTGTCAACGATGTAGATGTCATTGTCGAGCCCGCCGATCATGGTGTCTGCGCTGCTACCGCCATCCAGCCTGTCGTGGCCGCTTCCGCCGACGAGTATGTCAATGCCTTGGCCGCCGGAGAGAAAATCGTTGCCGCCGGCACCATCCACGCGGTCATTGCCTAACCCCGTTGATATCGTGTCCGCAAAGCCAGAACCAATATAATCGTCCGCGCTTGTGGTTCCGCCGATGTTGATGCCCTCCTCGCGCGGATCGAAAATCGTTGTGATGATGGTTTCGGGCGCTGCGCCTGCGCCACTTTCCCAAGACACGGCAAAACGCCCGTCGGCCAGCACGGCAATGGTTGGCCGCGACTGGTCGCCCGCCGTAACGGTGTTGACGGTGAACGCCGCGCCGTCCGGCGTGCCGTCGGCGAACATCACCTGTCCCGCGATCTCGCCGGCCGTGGTCTTCCACACTGTGACGAAGCGGCCGTCATTCAGCGCGGCGGTCTGCACCTGATTGTCGGTATCATTCGCTGAGCCGGAGCCGATGGCGAAGCTGGCACCGTCGGGCGTGCCGTCGGGATTGAACATGCTGCCACGCACGTTGCCGGAGACAAATTCCGCGTAGGTGACGACGAAGCGCCCGTCTGCTAGTTCAGTGACATCGGGAAAGCCGGCACCGGGCGCGCCGGTCTGGACAACGATAACGCCGCTCTGGGCCGCGCCGCCGCTTGAATAGACGCGGGCGAAAACATCCGCGTTGAACTGGCTGTCCCAGACGATCACGTAATTTCCGTTGGCGAGCGAGGTGATCTCCACGTCGCGGTATTGATCGGCACCCCCCAAGGCAACGGTCTGCGGCGCGTTCGGGGCGTTCACGGTGTTGATCAGCGTTCCCGCGATATTGTAGAATTTCAAGATGAGTTGGCCACCGGCCACTGAATTGTCCACCATGGCAACGGCGAAGCCGGTGCTGTTGGCGGCGACGATTGGATCATGCTGCCGCCCGGCACCGCCGCTCACGAGGAAGCGAGCCACATCGATGATGTTGATGCCAAAACGCACTTCGGCATAGACATCCTCAAGATTGCCGCCGCCGGCCTCAGGCTCTTCGGTCCAGACATAGACGCGCCGCCCATCGGCAAGATAGGCGCTGGCGGCCTGATGTTCGTTCGTGGTTGCGGAGAACGTCGTGCCGATGGCGGTTTGTTCCAGCCCCGCCGCCGTGTAAATTCTCTCCTCGAGGTCGGTGTGGACCGGCGGACCCGCAAGGGTCTCGTAGAAGACCAGCGAAAATCGCCCATCCGGCGAGGCAGATAGCCAAGGTTCGCCTTCGGGATTTTCCAGATTGACGAGTTCGAAGTCGGGCTTCCACTTAATTGGCACGGGCATTCGTTTATCCTTTCCGCTATCGCCGGGTCGGGATTTCATGCGCCTTCATGGAGAATTATATTCTTGTGCCAGGCTGATTGCAATGCTGCCGAATTTCAGCGCGCAATTAGGGCTCACACCACCACAAAATCCGCAAACGTCAACGTGGTATTGTTAGTCACGTCGGCAAAGCGGACGAGGCCACCTGCAGTGGCTGCGCCATTGGTGTCGTAGTAGAGATCGCCGTTGACCTTGTCGTAGATGATGATTTCTGAGCCGGACTGACCGGCGATGGAATTGGCCTCGAAGAGGTTGGAGGCAAGCGTGCCGGTGGCAGTGAGAAGCGTGAAGATGGCGTTTTCCAACTGGATTGTGTCGGCTGCGACGTTGTAATCGGTGATCGTGTCGTGGTTGGTGGCGGCGTTGAGCGCCGTGTTGAACAGGAAGATGTCGTTGCCGCCGTAACTGATCAGCAAGTCGTTGCCCGCGCCGCCGTTAATTATATTGGCTCCAGCGTTACCATAAATCTGGTTTACACTAGCGTTGCCAGTGAGATTGATCGCGGCCACGCCCGCAATCGAGTTTGTAGTCAACCGCTCGATTGCCTGACCTGTCGCAAGCGTATAAGTCACGCTGGAAATGACTGTATCAAGGCCCGCGCCGGTCGCCTCCTGCACAACGTCCCCGGCGGCTTCGACATAATATGCGTCATTGCCAAGGCCGCCGCGCATGATGTCGTTGCCCGTTCGGCCATTCAGCACGTTGTTGCCCGAATTGCCCGTCAACACATCCGCTTGGCCATTAAGGCCGGCGCCGTTGATATTGCCGGTGCCAATCAGGAACAGCCGTTCGGTGTTGGCTTGCATTGTGTATGAGACAGACGTGTAAATAAAATCCGAACCCTCGCTTGCAAGCTCCGTGACTGTGTCAAAAATGTCGTCAACATAATAGCTGTCGTTGCCAATGCCGCCTTCCATTTCGTCAATGCCAAAGCCGCCATCGAGCAAGTCGTTGCCGCCCTGGCCGCGCATGAAATCGTTGCCGCTTTCGCCGTACATCTTATCGTTTCCGCCGATCAGGACAATGGCGGTGCCGTTGGCGTATTCGCCGAACATCCGGTCTTCGCCATTGCCGCCGTACATCTCATCATCGCCGCCGTAGATGGTGCCGGAGGCGTTGAAGACTTCTCCGACGAGATTGTCGTCGCCGCCGTAGCCGAACATCAGATCATCACCGCCGATGACGTTGCTGGCGTTGTTGCCGACGTCTCCGGTCAGATTGTCTTCGCCGTTGGAGCCATACATGTTGTCATTGCCGCAAATGACGTAGGCGTATTGGCCCTGGTTTGCGACATCGCCAATCATTGATACGCCAAAATCAGTGGCGGCGATTACCTGCACGGCGAACATCGTGTCGTCGCCTCCAAACAGCTCTGCGACATTGCCGACGATGCCGTTGACCACCGAGGCGTCGCCAGTGACTGACGGGTAAATGCTGGACGACCTGACCACAAACGTGTCGTCGCCGCCGATCAGCCGGCCTGATCCGTTGACGACTTCGGCGTCGCCGACAAATGTCGTTCGAAGTGTGGAATAGCGGGCTTCAATAACGTCATTGCCGCCAGTATAGACAATACCCGGTGCGCCCAGCACTTGAACGCCGACATTGACGACGTCGCCGTAGACCGTGATATTCGTGTCGCCCGCATCAAATGTGTCATTGCCGCCGGTTGCACCTGCCCGCGCGTTCATGCCGTCGCCAAAGATTTTCGAGACTGCACCTGGTGCGATGGTGGCCGCCAGTGGGCCACTGATGGTATCATTGCCGTCAGGTATGCGCCAGAAACTGTCTGCGCTGTCATCCAGCGGCGCCGCAGCGACATTCAGCCCGGTAATGGCAAGCTCAGTGGCATTGACAGCATTGTTGCCCAAGTCAAAGCCGATCGCAGATATTGTCCCCGCGATGGCGTGTCCGCCGGGGCCATAGGCAATGCCGGCACCAATGACATCCAAGCGATGCCCTGAACCGCTCAACCAGTCCCAGTAATTTGGTGTGCCGGAATAGAAAGTGTTGAAATTCACGAAATTTGGATCTGTGATGTCAACTGCCACCAGCGCTTGGGTAAGATCAAATGTTGCCATTTTTGGTGCACCTTTTTGGTCGTTGCAATGGACATTGCGCGGCACGAAATTGTGTCGCGTCCATCAATTTTTCATATGTGTAGCAGCTCGAACGCAGGGTTCATCTCCCGTGCGGGGGATGAGTGTCGTCCCATATAAAGATACCGCGTCAACGGGTGTTGGTGCCGATGCAACAGAGGTGCTTATACCACCACAAAGTCTGCGTTCGTCAGTGCCGTGTTGTTGGTGACGTCGGCGAACAGGATGAGACCACCTGCGGTGGCCGCACCGTTGGTGTCGTAGTAGAGATCGCCGTTGGCGCGGTCGTAGATGATGACTTCCGAGCCGGATTGCCCGGCTATTGAATTGGCCTCGAACAGATTTGCCGCCAAGGCGCCGCCTGTCACGAGTGCAGTAAAAATGGCATTCTCCAATTGGATCGTGTCGTCAGCGATAGTGAAGTCGGTGATGGTGTCGTGGTTATTGGCAGCGTTCAGTGCAGTGTTGAACAGGAAATTATCTGCGCCGCCCAGGCCATTGAGCACATCGTTGCCGAGGCCGCCATTGATGATGTTTGCGCCACTGTTGCCGTAAATCTGGTTGACTATGGCATTGCCTGTCAGGTTGATCGCTGTGGTGGCTGCGGCATTTGCGGTTGTGAGGCGCTCGATTTCCTGACCAGCGCCGAGAATGTAGCTGACACTGGCAACAACGATATCAAAGCCGCCGCCGGCTGCTTCAATGACAAGATCGCCCGCTGCATCGATTTGGTAGGTGTCGATGCCGCCGAAGCCCGTCATGAGATCGTTGCCGAGGCCGCCATTGATGACGTTGGTGCCATTGTTGCCGTAGATCTGGTTGGCGATGTCGTTGCCGGTCAGGTTGATCGCATTTGTCAGCGTGTAGTTTGTGGTTGATAGACGCTCGATCTCCTGTCCTGCGGCAAGTGTAAAATTCACGCTTGCGTAGACAATATCGAACCCGCCTCCGACAGCTTCGATAACGGCATCTAAAGCATTGTCCACGAAATAGGAATCGTTGCCGCCGTAGCCTGTCGCCAGATCAGCGCCGCCAAGGCCGTTAATGACATTGCCGCCGTTGTTGCCGTATATCTGATTTGCGAAGTCATTGCCTGTGAGGTTGATTGCACTGGTGCCGGCAACGGCTGTGGTGGACAGGCGATCGACCTCCTGACCGCTCTGGAGCGCATAGTTCACGCTGGACAGAACGACATCAAAACCGCCGCCTGTGGCTTCGTTGACGGTGTCCAGCGCGTTATCGACATAGTAGGTGTCATTGCCGAGCCCGCCGGTCATTGCGTCCGCTCCGGTGCCACCAATCAGCCGGTCGTTGCCGCCATTGCCGACGAGCGTATCGTCGCCGCCCAAGCCGCTGATCGTGTCGTTGCCGTTGGCGCCGTAGTGGGTCTGCCCGGCGTTGGTGCCCGAATAGTTGAGATCCGGAAAGCTGTCGAGTGTCAACGTGACGTCGCTAACACCGGCGGTTTCACCGACAAAATTTCCGTCACCGAGGCCAAGCACTGTGCGACCGCGGAGGTCGGGGAGCGCAAAGTTGGTCTGCCCGTTGCCGCCGAACTGTGTGCCGAGGAGCGCAAACAGCGCCTGGTTCTGGTTAATCGGCAGCAACTGGCCTTGGCACAGGGCAAACCCGCCTGGAGGGTAATTGCCAGCAAACGCGATGATTTCCCCCAGCATCGGTGTGTAGGGATCAGCGCTGCCATCCCGGTTCGGGAAAATGCCGGTCAACGCGATGGCATAAGTCATCGCCAGCGAGGGTTCGACATTGTTCATCGGCTGGCCGCCGCCACCCATGGCGACCGGCAAGTTGGACTGCGATATCAGCACATCCTCTTGACCGAATGACTCGCCCACAACATAGGAACCGCCTGCGCCAACAATTGTGCGCCCACGCAGATCCGGCACCGCAAAGGTGGTCTGGCCATCGCCGCCGTAGGTGGTGCCTATGATGTTGAACAGCGTCTCGTGCGAGGCGATGTCCAAAAGTTGGCCGTTGCATTCGAGATAGCCGCCTGGCGCAAAATTACCGGCGAATTTCACTACAGAACCGATAAAATCCAAGCTCACGCCACTGCCGCCATTTGGAGGAAATATGCCCGTGTCGCGGATCATATATTTGACGCCAAGCTCCGGCTGATCCTCATCAACGGGAGCGGAGGTGCCGCCGATGCTGGCGGGAAGCTGCGGGATTGTCAGGGACGCTGTGGTCACGCCGCGCGCTTCACCGAGGCTGATCAGGCTAAGACCGGGAGCCTGTCCATCCGAGACGCTGGTCCTTGCGGTCAGATTCGGGAGGGCAAATGTCGTCTGCCCGTTGCCGCCATAGGTCGTTCCCAGGATGGAGAAAAGGGCAGTGTTCGAACTGATCGAGAGAATCTGGCCATTGGCGGTCGGCGCGCCGCCGAGGCCGAAATTGAAGGCGTATGTATGAAACATGCCGAGCGTCATGCCGCCACTGTCGCTGTCGCGCGGCGGAAAGATGCCGTTGAGAGCAATCGTTTCGTTCAGCACGAGGCCCGGTTGGTAGGCATTGAACGGTATGGCGACCATGTAGCACCTCGATCACGCTCAGGCCGCTGGTTTCATTTGGCCGCCAAAATTCGGACCAGACTGCAACTCAACGCCCCGTTTACTTAAGCCACCTTAGTCCAGCCCGAGGGCCAGAGCAAATCGATCGCTCAAATCACCACGAAATCGGCATTTGTCAAAGCCGTATTGTTGGCAACATCCGCGAACTGCACGAGACCACCTGCGATACCCGCTCCGTTGGTGTCGTAGAAGAGATCGCCGTTGACCTTGTCGTAGATGATGACTTCCGAGCCGGACTGACCGGCGATTGAATTGGCCTCGAACAGCGTGGAGGCGAGCGTACCGGTGGCGGCGAGGAGTGTGAAGATCGCGTTTTCGAGCTGGATCGTGTCGGCTGCGACGTTGAAGTCAGTAATGGTGTCACGATTTGTGGCGGCATTCAGCGCGGTGTTGAAGATGAATGTGTCACTGCCGAGCCCGCCGGTCAGCGTGTCATTGCCAGAAAGCCCGTTGATTTTGTTGGCGTTGTTGTTGCCCACGATAAGGTCGTTCTTTGCGGCCAAACCTGTGCCGTCGATGGCACCACTGCCGATCAGGTAGAGGCGTTCGGTGTTGAGCGTCATGGTGAAGGTGGCAGTGGACTTGATCGAGTCGGTGCCGTAATTGGTGGCCTCTTCGACAATGTCCGAGGTTGAATCGACAAGATAAGTGTCATGGCCTTGCCCGCCGCGCATTATGTCACTGCCAGTCAGGCCGTTCAAGATGTTGTGGCCGGTGTTGCCTGTAAGCACATCGACCTGGCCGTTTATGCCGGTGCCGTTGATGTCAGCGGTGCCGGACAGGAACAGCCGCTCGGTGTTGGCGGCCATGGTGAGGCTGATGGAGGTGGAGATGAAGTCAACACCAGAACCGGCTCCTGCAAGCTCAGTCACTGTGTCGAGCAGGCTGTCAACATAGTAGACGTCGTTGCCAAGACCACCTGTCATCGCGTCAGCGTCCAGACCGCCATTCAGCGTGTCGTTGCCGTCTTCGCCGAACAAATTGTCATTGCCGGCCGCGCCTGCGACGATGTCATCGCCGGTGCCGCCATAGACCCAATCGTCACCGGCCTCGCCGCCAAGCCCGTCATTGCCGCTGAGGCCGTAAATGTAGTCAACACCGTTGCCGCCAACGACGTAGTCCTGAAAGTAGGAGCCAAACAGCGTGTCTTCTTGAGAGCCGCCGAAAATATATATGCCCAAGCTTGCGCCGCTGCCGTTGACCCAGTTTTCTTCATTGACTGCCGCGTAGATGATTCTTGTCTGGGTTCCGGCGGCAATGCGGACGAGCTTATCGATGTAGAAGCCATCGTTCCAATTCTCAAACACCGTGTTGCGCAGGTCTACCATCAGCGCACTGCCTGCCCTGATCTCAAGCAGGGCGCTTTGCGACAGTGTGTCGGTCGAGTTGCCGATGATTTTGTTGATGGATCCCGGCCCCGCAATGGGTGCTGCGATTGTGCCGTAGAGGGTGCCCGCCAACGCGTAGGCGTCGATGATGAACTCACCTTTGACAATGTCGAGCGTTTCGACGCTGCTCAATTGCATGGAGCGAAGGTCGGTTTTGGTTCCGACATCAAAGCTCAGCACCGACTGGCCATCCACCTGAAGCACGTCGGTGCCAGCTTCGCCGCTGAATGTGTCATTGGGATTGAAGTCACCGGACTGGATCAGGAACCGGTCATTGCCGCCGCCGCCAACGAATGTGTCCTGACCGGCAAAGCCGAGAAAATTGTCCGCAAATCCCGTGCCTGTGACGACGTCGTTGCCGGTTGTGCCAAGGATGGAGACAAGGTCCTGTGCTTCCCATGTGTTGAGGCTGAGGGTCGCGAAATTGGCAAAGTTGACGTTGGTGATCGTCAGCATGTCGAGCGCGTTGTTCTTGCCGAGAAAGTTCTGAAAGCCGCCGGGGGCAAGCTGACCTGCGGTGATGACGACCTCTGTGCCGTTGACCCAGACCTCTTCCAGCCCGCTGATCAGGAGATTTGAGATGTCAACATTGCCGACTTGGCCGATGTCGCCGGTCGTGGCTGCACCGATGGCGAGGATGTGATCAACGTTCGCGCCGCCATCTACCGATTCGCCAGCTACTGCATCGCCATTGCGATAGATGAATGTGTCATTGCCGTCATCGCCGCCAAGCACGTCGGCTCCGCCTGAGCCATCAAGAATGTCCCCGCTGCTACCGCCGCGCATGACGTCGGTAGCCCCTGCGCCGACCAGTGTGTCGCTGTTCTGGAAATAGTCGGCGAACAGCTGTTCGGGCGTCGGGCCATTGGCCAGAATATCTACAAATCGATAATCACCAACGAAGCGGCTTACGCTCAGCGGGAAGGGAACCGCATTGTCAAACTGGAAGCGGGCAATGACTGTCGCGCTACCGGGCAGCGACCACTCAACTTTCGTTACATCTACTTGCGCCAGCCCGGACGAGTCGTAGGTTCTCGTGCCAAATACTTCTGCTTGAATGGCCGTAATGCCGGGAATGCCGGTCACCTGAACTTCGACAACGACGTTGCCAGAGGGTGCGAAGCCGATAATTGGCCCTGACCAGATCGAAACGGACCCAAACGAAGTTCCGGGTAGCCCGGGCCGTGCCGGGCCCAGAATGGACGCAAGTCCGGGATTGTTGGTCAGGGTTTCGTGAATGGCCATGCGTGTCACCTTGGCGAAATGTCGCGGTTGCGTTGCCGCGACCATGCCTCAAGATGAAAACCCGCGCATACCCCGTTTGTGGTATGAATTGACGATTGCAGTGCAAGCATCAACTGCGTCGAATGTTGCTGTAGCCAACGTGCGCAGTGTCGGTGCTGACGGTCAGCCTGCCGTCAAATCACCACAAAATCCGCCGCTGTCAGCGCGGTGTTGTTGGCGACATCTGCGAAAAGCACCAAGCCCCCTGCCGCGCCCGCGCCATTGGTGTCGTAGTAGAGATCGCCGTTGATTTTGTCATAGATGACGATTTCCGAGCCGGATTGTCCCGCGATGGAGTTGGCCTCGAACAGGCCGGTGGCCAGCGTGCCAGTGGCGGCGAGCAGCGTGAAGATTGCGTTCTCAAGGTTGATCGTGTCGTCGATGACGCTGAAGTCGGTGATCTTGTCGTGATTGGTCGCGGCATTGAGCGTTGTGTTGAAGATGAACGTGTCTGCGTCAAGCCCGCCGATCAGCTCGTCGTTGCCGGTCAGGCCATTGAGCTTGTTGGCGTTGTTGTTGCCGACGATGAGGTCGTTCTTGCCAGCCAAACCCGTGCCGTCGATGGCTCCGCTGCCGATCAGGAACAGCCTCTCGGTGTTGATGGTCATGGTGAACGTCGCGGTGGATTTGATCGAATCCGTGCCAGCGTTGGTCGCTTCTTCGACGATGTCGGAGGTTGAATCGACAAGGTAAGTGTCACTGCCTTGTCCACCGCGCATGACGTCGTTGCCGGTCAGGCCGTTGAGAATGTTGTGGCCGGAGTTGCCGGTCAGCACATCGACCTGGCCATTGAGGCCGGTGCCGTTGATGTTGTCCGTGCCGGTGAGAAACAGCCGCTCGGTGTTGGCGGCCATGGTGTAGCTGACGGAAGTGTTGATGAAATCAGAGCCAGTGCCCGCGCCTGCCGCTTCGCTGACTATGTCGAGCACATTGTCTACTGTGTAGGTGTCGTTGCCCAGTCCGCCAGTCAGGACGTCGGCGTCACTGCCGCCGTCGAGCAAGTCCGCGCCAGCGCCGCCAAAGAGTGAGTCGGTCCCGCCGTTGCCATCGATTTTGTCATTGCGGCTCGATCCGAACAGTACATCCGCACCGGATGCGCCTCGCAATGAAATTGTATCAACACCATCCGTCCAGTTGAGGAATGTGACGCCGGTCAGTTCAATGCTGGTATCCGTGATCGTAACCGTATCAACCCCCACCCCGCCGGTGACCTGGTTAATCCGGTTCGCCGCAGTGCCGAAGTCGCCGCCGTTGAAGAAGCCGAACCCTCCGTCAGCGCCGAAGGCCAATCGTTCCAGATTGGAATAATCAACCACAGTGTTGATACCAATGATGGCATCAAGCACCAACGTATCGGCCAAGCCCGCGCCACCGTTGATGCTTTCGCCGGAGAAGGCCAAATCATTGCCGCTGGCGAAGAAGGTGTCGTCGCCAGCGCCGCCATTGAGTATATCGATGCCAAGGCCGCCTGTGATGAAGTCGTTCACGGAAGAGCCTGTGATGTTGTCAGCGCCGTCAGTTCCGGTGATGGCAAATTTGTCGTTGGCACCGAACCCGGTGGCCAGCGCCGTCGAAAGGCTGAGATTATTGGCACCTGTGATGTTGACAGTTGCCGGGCCGCCGACGTTGGCGACGAATGTATTGATCTTGCCGGTGCCTATCTGGCTTGCGAGGAAAGTTGCTGTCTGGTCGACGCCGAAAAAATCCAGCCGCTCGACATTGGTGACGGTCACGCCGGTGAAGTCATAGCCGGTGCCACTGTTGAGCGCGATCTTGTCTGTCTGTGTGCCGCCATCAATTTGCAATCCTGCCTGGACTTGAGTGCCGCTCGTGAAGCGGAAGGCATCGTCGCTGGCTCCACCGTTCAGAAAGTCGCGGCCGCCTTCGCCAAATATGTCATCCTCAAAATTGCCGCCGTTGATCACGTCCCTTTGGGTCGAGCCATGCAGTGTATTCTGTGTCGAGGTGGCACCATTGATGGTAATGAGATCAGTTGCTGCAGTCCAAGTGTTGAAGGTCCAGAGCGACGCGTTGACATCGCCTCCGTTGACGATGATGCGATTTGTACCACCCGAGCCGCTGATGATGACAATGTCCAAAATGGCTGTGTTGTTGAACTGGGTGTTTGCAAACGTTGCCGTGGCGGTTCCGAGAATGCCGTTGGTGAAGTCGATGATGTCGATGTTGTTCAGTGCGGTGGCGCTGAAATTGTTCGAGATGGGAACGACGAGCGTGGTCATTGTCTGCAATCCTCATCCTGTCGCGACCCAATCGGACGCGGGTTGCCTTGCTTGGCGGATGTTACACTGTGCCGCACTTGGAGTCCTGTGATTTAGTTCGGCAAGACTTACGCAGCTGGTCCATTCGACACCTTCACACCACCACAAAATCCGCCGCTGTCAGCGCGGTGTTGTTGGCGACGTCGGCGAACAGGACGAGCCCGCCTGCCGTGGCTGCGCCGTTGGTGTCGTAGTAGAGGTCGCCGTTGATTTTGTCATAGATGACGATTTCCGAGCCGGATTGACCGGCGATTGAGTTGGCCTCGAAGAAGCCGGTGCCGAGCGTGCCGGTGGCGGCGAGCAGTGTGAAGATCGCGTTTTCCAGCTGGATGGTGTCGTCGGCGACGCTGAAGTCGGTGATCTTGTCGTGATTGGTCGCGGCGTTCAGCGCGGTGGTGAAGACAAATGTGTCTGCGCCGATGCCGCCGATGAGCTCGTCGTTGCCGGTCAGGCCGTTCAATTTGTTGGCACCGTTGTTGCCGACGATCAGGTCGTTCTTTGTTGCAAGGCCGGTGCCGTCGATGTTTGTGCCTCCGAGGAGGAACAGGCGCTCGGTGTTGAGGGTCATGGTGAAAGTGGCTGTGGACTTGATTGAGTCTGTGCCAAAATTTGTGGCCTCTTCGACGATGTCCGCCGTGGAATCGACCAAGTATGTGTCGCTTCCCTGGCCACCACGCATGATGTCGTCGCCGGTCAGGCCGTTTAGAATGTTGTGGCCGGAATTGCCGGTCAGCACATCGACCTGGCCATTGAGGCCGGTGCCGTTGATGTTGTCCGTGCCGGTCAGGAACAGCCGCTCGGTGTTGGCGGCCATGGTGTAAGTGACGGAGGCGTTGATGAAGTCAGAGCCGGAGCCCGCGCCTGCGAGCTCGGTGACGATGTCCAGAGTGTTGTCGACGATGAAGACATCGTTGCCGAGGCCGCCAATCATGGTGTCCGCGTCCACACCGCCGTCGAGCGCGTCAGCGCCTGCGCCGCCGTTGAGCGTGTCGGTGCCCAATCCACCAGCAAAAGTGTCATTCTGACTTGAACCAGTCAACGTATCTGCGAAACCGGTTCCATTGATTTTAATCAAATCGACCCCGGCGGTCCAAGCGTTAAATCCGATACCGGTGAAATCGACGATTGCGCCCTTCACGGTTACTGTGTTGACGAACAAATCTCCAGTGATGCTGATCAGATCGCCGGTAATTTGCGCATTGGTTGCGGTGATGAACTGGCTGCCTACCGCGCCGAAGACCCATGTTTCCACGCCGACAAGGCTGGCAATGGTATCCAACTCGAAATTGCCGCCTTGCTTCAGGAGTAGCGCATCGGATGTTCCTGCCCCTCCATCAATGATGTCTAGATCCGCGTTGTTGGAAGAATATACAAAGACGTCGTCACCTGCGGCGCCGTTCATGGTATCGCTTCCAAAATCGGAAAAGATAACATCGTTTTCGTTGGAACCGGTAATCGTGTCTGCGCCCGTGGTCCCTGTGAGTGAAATCACGTCGACGCCATTGGTCCATGTGCTGAATGCGACGCCGGTCAGGTTGATGGTGGATCCAGTCACCTTCAGCGTGTCGATCCCGCCGCTACCGTCCACCGTGGTGATCTTACCCGTGCCAATCTGGGTTCCAAGGAGAGTGGCGATGGAAGTTCCGGACGAGAAATCGACCCTGTCGATATTCGTCGTGCCAATATTGGACAGGAGAATGTCCCCGGCATTGTTCAGAACTATGCTGTCAATACCCACGCCGCCGCTGATCGTTTCGCCCGCAGCAGCCTCGGCGGCGGCGTTGTAGGTGTAAAAATTGCTGCCTGCTCCACCAAATATGGTGTCCGCCCCAAGTCCGCCGGAAAGCGTGTCAGTCAAAATTCCACCCTGAATGACGTCGTTCTGGATGGAACCAGCGAGATTGTTGACGGCTACTGCACTGCCATTGATGTTGATGATGTCTTCAGCGCCCCAAGCTGTGAATGTAAGGGCCGAAAGGTTGGAGGCGCTGCCGGTCACGTTCAACGTGCTGATGCCCGCGGTAGTGCCCGTCTGGATGTTGTTAATGCGCGCGCCGCCGATCTGACTTCCGGCGATTGTAAAATTTGTGCCGGCGCTTAGGGACAGTTGCTCGACTGAATCGAAAGATATTGCCGAAATATTCACGGTCTCATTGGAGGCAGTGACGAACCGGTCTGTGCCCGAGCCGCCGTTGATTTGCTCGCCGACATCGACATGGCCCTCATTGAGGCCGATGAAGTCATCGCTATCACCTGCATCAATGATGTCAGCGCCGTCTCCCGCCGTGATATTGTCTACGTCGGACGTTCCGGTGATTGTATCGCCACCGCTCGAGCCGTTGATTATGACTTTGTCGAAGTTTCCCCAGGATGTGAACGTCCAGCCGGCCGCAGAAAAGGTGCCTGATGAGGTCATGACGACAATAATCGCGTTGATAAACGCGTCACCTTGCACATGCAGGCTGTTCGACATGTTTGTTCCGCCGAACTGGGAGGCGTTGAATGTTGCCTGAGCTGCTGACGGCGCACCAAAGACAAGGTCGGTGATGTTCTGGCCGGTGACCAGCGCATTGTTGGGCGCGACGCGGTAGTCGGTATTTGCATTGACAACCAGCACGGTCATTGGCCTTGATCCTTCAAGCATGCGCTTCCAACGGGCGCAAACAGTTTCACCTTACGTAAGCTAACCCGCTTACCCAGCGGAGTCCTTGAGATTTCCTTGAGATTTCCTTGAGATTGGCATGATTTTGCGCCACAAAGGTTTGGGGCTGAAGGGGATCGGGCAATTTGCAATATGCATTTGGCGACTATGTTCTCGACATGGACCGCGTGGAACTTCGCAACGCTGACGATTCCATTCCGATTGAACCACAGGTGTTCGACCTCCTCTGCTACCTCATCCGCAATCAGGACCGCGTTGTTTCCAGCGATGAATTGTTTCGCGAGATATGGCACGGACGGTTTGTTTCGGATTCGACGCTGACCAGCCGCGTCAACGCCGCGCGGCATGCCATTGGCGACAGCGGTTCTGCGCAGCGCTTCGTCAAGACATTTCCGCGCAAGGGATATCGCTTTATTGGCGAAGCAAAGGCGAGCTCGGCGCACAGGCCGAGGCCCGGCCATGTGCCGAACCCGTTGCGACAGGAAATCTCCTATTGTACGTCTGGCAACTCGGTTCGCATTGCGTATGCGACGGCCGGTTCCGGGCCGCCGCTGGTCAAGGCCGGCAACTGGATGAACCATCTGGAGTATGACTGGGAGAGCCCGGTGTGGAGCCATCTGCTGAAATGGCTGGCGACCGGTCGGCAGTTGGTGCGTTACGACGCACGTGGCAACGGACTGTCGGATTGGGACGTGCAGGACCTGACCTTCGACAGTTTTGTTCGCGATCTGGAAGCAGTGGTCGACGCAGCGGGATTGGATACGTTCTCGCTGTTTGGCGCATCGCAAGGCTGTGCGTTTTCTATTGCTTATGCGGTCAAGTTTCCGAGGAGAGTCAAGAAGCTCGTGCTTTACGGAGGTTTTGCGCGCGGGCGGCGGATGCGGGGATCGCCTGTTGATGTAGAGCAGGCGGAAGCGATGCTGACGCTGATGCGCACCGGCTGGGGGCAGGAAAACCCGGCCTTCCGGCAGGTGTTTACCTCGCTGTTTGTGCCGGGCGGAACGGCGGAGCAGATGGACTGGTTCAACGAATTGCAGCGCAAGACGACCTCGCCGGAAAACGCCGTGCGCATCCGGCTGGTGTCAGACTATATGAACGTGGTTGATCTTCTGCCAAAGGTCGAAGCGCCCACGATGGTGCTGCATTGCCGTGACGACGCGATCCAGCCGGTTGCAGAGGGAGAATTTCTCGCGGCAAACATTCCGGGTGCGCGGTTTGTCAGCCTTGAGGGCCGCAATCACTTGATCCTTGAGACCGATCCCGGTTGGCCGGTGTTTCAAAGGGAAGTGGCGGCTTTTCTTGCTGCGTAAATTACACGACAACAAAGTCAGCAAACGTCAGCACGGTGTCATTGCTCACATCGGCGAACAATATCTGCCCGCCAGCGGCGATGCCATTGGTGTCGTAGAAAAGATCGCCATTGGTGCGGTCATAGATGATGACGTCGTTGGCGTCCTGCGCCCCGAGCAACAAGTCTTTGAAGAAGGCTAGTGCCATTGGGCCTGTTACCGGGAGCAGCGTGAATATCGCATTCTCAAGCTGGAACGTGTCTGTTACTACGGTGAAGTCGGTGATTGCGTCGTGGTTGGTGGCAGCATTGAGCCCGGTGTTGAACAAGAAAATATCGTTGCCCAGCCCGCCGGTCAGCGTGTCGTTGCCGGACAGGCCGTTGAGCTTGTTGGCAGCGCCGTTGCCGACGATGAGATCGTTTTTGGCCGCCAGACCCGTGCCGTCGATCGCGCCACTGCCGATCAGGTAGAGACGTTCGGTATTGAGTGTCATGGTGAACGTGACGGTGGATTTGATCGAGTCGGTGCCGTAGTTGGTGGCCTCTTCGACAATGTCCAAGGTTGAATCGACAAGATAAGTGTCATGGCCCTGCCCGCCGCGCATCACGTCATTGCCGGTCAGGCCGTTCAAGATATTGTGACCGCTGTTGCCGGTGAGGACATCGACCTGTCCGTTGAGGCCGGTGCCGTTGATGTTGCTTATGCCGGTCAGGAACAACCGCTCGGTGTTGGCGGCGAGCGTGTAGGTGACGGAGGTGTAGATGAAGTCTGAGCCTGCACCTGTTGTCTCGGTCACTACATCCAGAACCGTGTCGACGTAATAGATATCGTTGCCGATGCCGCCGGACATGGTGTCTCCAGCGCCGCCGCCGTTCAGTGTGTCGTTGCCGTCGCCTCCATGCAAAGCATCAACACCTGCGGATCCGCGCAGATTGTCGTTGCCGCTGTCGCCATGCAACTCGTCACCGAATGTGGAGCCGTCGGGGTCTGCAACGGTCATGGCAAACAGAAGATCATCACCGGCATTGCCGTAGAGCGTGTCATTGTTGAAGCCGCCCTGTACGCGGTCATTGCCCCTGCCCCCATAAATGGTGTCGTCGCCGGAACCACCATCCAGGTCGTCATTGTTGTCGCCCCCGAGGATCGTATCGACGCCAGCGCCGCCGTCGATGATGTCGATGAA
>JANPEK010000137.1:0-17129 GCA_031422915.1 Phyllobacteriaceae bacterium
CACAATCTGAAAATCGGCTCCGCCGTCGCGCCGATTTGGGGCAACCCTGCATTTGGCTCACAGGAAAATCGCACCGAGTTTGTCAATGTTATCAAGAAAGCGTGCCGGATCATGGGCAAGCTGCGCGACCTCGGCGTGCGCGACTACGGCATTATCCGCATTGACTCAGCTGGAAGCCCTGCGGACTTTGATAAGGACCCGCTCGGCAACACCAAGCTGATTGCGCAGACGTGGCGGGAGGCGGCGGACGTTGCCGAAGCGCACGGCGAGCGGCTGGCGGCAGAGGGTGAAATCTGCTGGGGCGGCATGCATTCTTGGAAGGCGATGCTGGCGACGCTTGAGGGTGTTGACCGTCCAAAGACCGTCGGGTTCCAGGCCGACATGGCGCATACACTGCTTTATACGCTTGGCTACAATGCCCCTGAAGCGCGCATCCTGCCGGAAGGCTATGACTGGAAAGACAAGAGCGTGCTCGATGCCGCGATGAAGACCATGACCGATGCGCTCCGGCCATGGATGATTGATTTCCATGTTGCCCAAAACGATGCGACGGTGAAGGGCATGGGCAGCCATGACAAGACCGGCCGTCACTGCCTTGCCAACGATCCGAATGGCAAGCTCGACATCGCCCATCATGCCGGTTTCTGGCTGCGCGACGGCGACGGCAATCTCACCAAGGCCGTTCAGCACATTTGCTGGGATGGCTGCATGTTTTCCAATGACATCATGCTGAAACAGCAGACGTGGAATGATGTGCTGGGCGCGATGATCAAGGTTCGCAACGCGCATGGGTGGGCCGCGTAAATGGCGAAGAAAAAGCTCAATGTCGGCATGGTCGGCTACGGCTTCATGGGCCGGACGCATTCCAACGCGTTTTCGCAAGTCGGGCACTTTTTCGAGACCGGCTATCAGCCGGTTTTGAAAACGATTTGCGCGCGCGACGCGGCCAAGGGCAAGGCGTTTGCGGATCAGTGGGGATACGATTCCTCGGTGACGGACTGGCGCAGACTGGTTGACGACAAGGACATTGACCTGATCGATATCGCCAGCCCCAACGATACGCACATGGAAATCGCAATCGCCGCTGCCGAGGCCGGCAAGATGGTGATGTGCGAAAAGCCGCTGGGCCGAACTGCCGCAGAATCACGCAAGATGGTCGATGCGGTCGAGAAGGCGAAGGTCGCCAACATGTGCTGGTACAATTACCGGCGCGTGCCTGCGGTCACCTTGGCCAAGCAGTTGATCGACGAGGGCAAGCTCGGCAAAATCTTTCACTACCGCGCCAAGTTCCTGCAAGACTGGACGATTTCCAAAGATTTGCCGCAAGGTGGCCAAGGTCTTTGGCGGCTGGATGTCGGCGTCGCGGGCAGCGGTGTCACCGGTGATCTTCTGGCGCATTGCATCGATACGGCGATGTGGCTGAACGGCGGCATCGAGACGGTATGCGGTATGACCGAAACCTTCATCAAGGAGCGCCACCACAACATAACGGGCAAGACCGAAAAGGTCGGGATTGATGACGCCAGCCTGTTTCTGGCGCGCTTTGCCAACGGCTCGCTGGCCAATTTCGAGGCGACGCGCTACGCCCGCGGCCACAAGGCGCTCTACACATTCGAGATCAACGGCGAACATGCCTCAATCGCTTGGGACCTGCATGACCTTCACCGGTTGCAGTATTTCGACCATCGCGACGAAGGCCGCGAGCGCGGCTGGCGCTCACTCCACATCACCGACAGCGATCATCCGTACATGTCGCACTGGTGGGTTCCCGGCCTGCAGATCGGCTATGAACATTCCTTCATCCATCAGGCTGCGGACTTTTTGTCTGGACTTGACAGCAAGGTCCCGGCGTCGCCGACTTTCAGGGATGCGCTGGCAACGGATCTGGTAACGGACGCGGTTTTGAAATCAGCAAAGACAGGTCATTGGGAGAGCGCCGTCTGAGCACAGGATGTCCATCCGGCAAAAATCGCGCCGGAACAGGTCTGGAGAAATACGGGTGAGCTGTAGGAGCAGTGCACCCGGATCATGCGGCAAAGCCCAAGGCCGCCCAACAACAGCATATGTTGGAACAATGAGAAACGCGGCCTCGGGCACATGGCCGGTAACGAAATGGGAGAGCAAGCATGTTAAGACGCACATTCCTATCGCTGACTTTGGGCACCGCCATGGCCCTGTCCGGCGCATTCAGCGCGACCGCACAGGCGGAAGAGCTGACAATTTTCTGGGCGGAATGGGATCCGGCAAACTATCTGCAGGAACTGGCCAACATCTACACCGCCGAAACCGGTGTCACCATCACAGTTCAGACAACGCCTTGGCCGGATTTCCAGACCAAGACGTTTGCCGAATTCAACGCCAAGGGCGATGCATTCGACATGGTTGTTGGCGACTCTCAGTGGACTGGTGCTGGCTCAACCGGTGGTCATTACGTTGACCTGACTGACTTTTACGCCAAACACAAAGTGCTCGATTCGATGGCTCCAGCCACAGTCAAGGCGTACGCCGAGTATCCTGGCAACAGCGGAAAATATTGGTCGATCCCGCTGGAAGGTGACGCCGCAGGCTGGGCCTATCGCAAGGACTGGTTTGAAGACCCCAAGGAAATGGAAGCCTTCAAAGCCAAGTATGGCTATGATCTTGCCGTGCCGAAAACCTACAAGGAATTGCGCGACATTGCCGAGTTCTTTTATCGCCCCGATGAAAAGCGCGACGGCATCGCGATCTACACGGACAACAGCTACGACGCGATGCTGATGGGCATTGAAGGCACGATCTTCAGCTATGGCGGCGAATTGGGCGACTATTCGACCTACAAGGTGGACGGCATTCTCAATACGCCGACAAATGCCGAAGCGGTTGAGATGTACAAGCAGCTCTACGGCTTTACACCGCCGAACTGGGGCAAGACATTCTTTCAGGAAAGCAACCAGGCAATCACTGAAAACCTGGCTGCAATGAGCCTCAACTTCTTCGCCTTTTTCCCGGCTCTTGCCAACAAGGCGACGAACCCGAATGCAGATGTCACCGGTTACTTCGCCAATCCGGCTGGCCCGGGCGGCGCTCAACATGCGGCGCTTGGAGGTCAAGGCATCTCCATCGTTTCCTACTCGAAAAAACAAGAAGAATCGATGAAGTTCCTTGAATGGTTCATCAAGGAAGAAACCCAAAAGAAATGGGCCGAGCTTGGCGGTTACACCTGCAACAAGGCCGTGCTGGAATCGGAAGCTTTCCGCAAGGCAACGCCATACAATGAAGCCTTCTACCAGACGATGTTCATGGTGAAAGACTTCTGGGCGGTGCCGGAATATGCGGAACTGCTAACCCAGATCAACAACAACATCTATCCCTACATCATCAGCGGCGAGGGCGGCAGCGCTCAGGCTGTGCTCGACAATGTGGCTAAGGAATGGACGGAAACGTTCAAGAAATACGGCCGCGGCGGTTAATCCTCCGACCAAAGCGGGCAGGAGGGGGATTTCTCCCTCCTGCACATTCCATCAACATGCGAGGACAAGATGGCAGGACTGGCCACACTACATCCGTCATCGAAGGCGGCTGCCCGCGGTTGGAGCGATCTGACCATCCGGAACCTCTTCATCATCCCTACGCTCTTGTTCCTGATCATCTTCAACGTGTTCCCGCTGATTTATTCCCTCGGCTATTCGTTCACGGACTTTCGCGCCTCGGTGAATGAACCCGTGAAGTTTGTTGGCCTCGCCAACTACCGTGAACTCCTCAACGATCCGCGCATCTGGAACAATTTCTGGGTCACTGCAAAATACGTCATGGTTTCTGTGACTGGGCAGATGGTGATCGGCTTTGGCCTTGCCCTGCTGCTCAACCGCAAGATCCCCGCCAAGGGATTGATCACGACGTTGCTGATGCTGCCGATGATGATGTCGGCCGCCGTGGTCGGCCTGTTCTGGCGGCTGTTGTATGACCCGTCCTGGGGGCCGCTGAATTACGTGCTCGGGCTTGGCAATCTGGCCTGGCTGTCTGATGCCAATCTTGCGCTTTATGCGGTGGCGATCACTGACATCTGGATGTGGGCGCCGTTCGTGATGCTGCTGTCACTGGCAGGGCTTTCTGCCGTGCCGCAGCATCTTTACGAAGCCGCCGCAATCGACCGGGCTGGGTCGTGGTACACATTCTTTCACATCACGCTGCCGCTGGTGTCGCCGCTTTTGTTGATTGCTCTCATCTTCCGGACGATGGAGGCTTTCAAGACGTTTGATATTGCCTACATTCTCTCGACGCAGCCGACGACTGAATTGGTGTCGATCAAGCTCTACAAGTTCGCGTTTCAGGAATGGCAGACCGGCAAGTCCTGTGCGCTCGCCTATATCGTTTTGATCATGGTGCTGGCGATCACCAACATCTATGTGAAATATCTCAACAAGGCGAAGGAACGCTAGTCATGGCTGTCGTCACTTCGTCACGAAAAAAAGTCTGGAACCGGGTCGCGATTGCGGCAGTGCTGGTGATTGCCATCGCATTCCTGTCGCCGCTGTATTGGATCGGCTCGACTGCGTTCAAGCCGCGCAGCTTGGCCACCTCCGTTCCGCCTACGGTGTTCTTCCAGCCGGAAATCACCCCGTTCATCAAGCTGTTCACCAAGCGCGTGCAACTGACCAAGCCGGTTGATCCGGCCGTCTATGATGCCGCGCCATGGTATGAGCAGCGCATCTATGACGGCGGCGAGCGCATCCTGCGGGTTGGCCCCAACATCCAGATGTCGCAATATCCAAATCGCTTCATGAACAGCCTGATCGTTGCTATCATCAGCACGTTCCTTGCCGTCTCGATGGGCACGATAACGGCTTACGGCTTCTCGCGCTTCAAGATGGCCGGAGAGTCGGACTGGCTTTTCTTCATCCTTTCCACGCGCATGCTCCCGCCCATTGTCGTGGCGATCCCGATGTATCTGATGTATCGGACCGTCGGGCTCAACGACAGCCATATTGGCCTCATCATCCTCTACACCGCCTTCAACCTGTCTTTCTCGGTGTGGCTGATGAAGGGGTTCATGGATGAAATCCCGAAGGAGTATGAAGAGGCCGCGCTGGTTGACGGCTACACGCGCATGCAGTCATTCTTCAAGATCGTGCTGCCGGAAGCGGTGACAGGCATCGCTGCAACATCCGTGTTTTGTTTCATCACCGCTTGGAACGAATATGCGTTTGCGTTGATCATGACCAACCGTCGGGCGCAGACCGCGCCGCCCTTCATTCCCTCACAGATTGGGTCCGGCCTTGCGGACTGGACGGTCATCGCCGCCGGCACTTTCCTGTTTATCCTGCCGGTCGCCATCTTCACCTTCATGCTGCGCAATCACCTGCTGCGCGGGGTGACATTCGGCGCGATCCGCAAATAGGAGCTGATCATGAGTTTTCGCGAAATGAGCGTGAAATATTTCGAGCCGGCTTCGATCTGGATCATGGTGCTGGGGATCATTGCGCTGTGTCAGCCAATTAATCTCACGCTGCACAGCTATGGTGTGACGATCATTCTGATCGGGCTTGTTGGCTTCAACATCTTCTCGAAGATCAAACCCCTCCCGTCCCAAACCCTCGCGTCCAAGGAATAGACGTCGCAAATGGCAGAGATCATCCTCAGGGACATCGAGAAATTTTTCGGTTCCGCCTATGTTATCCGCAAGCTCAATCTCACGATCAGGGACCGCGAATTTGTGGTGCTGCTCGGCCCCTCCGGCTGCGGCAAGACAACAACACTGCGCGCCATCGCCGGACTTGAGGAAATCGACAGCGGCGAGATCCTGATCGACGGCAAGCCGGTGCAGGGGCTTGAGGCAGGTGATCGCGACATTGCCTTCGTGTTCCAGCTGTTTGCGCTTTATCCGCATCTGACGGCGTATGAAAACATTGCATTTCCGCTGCGCGCGATGCGCGAGAGCAAGGACACCGTCGACCGGCAAGTCCGGGCCGTCGCCCGTTCGTTGCAAATTGAGCATCTGCTCGACAAGCGCCCGTCGTCTCTCGCAGGCGGCGACATGCAGCGTGTTGCCATCGGCCGTGCCTTGGTTCGCAGGCCCAAAGCGATGCTAATGGATGAACCGATGGGTGCGCTTGATGCCAAACTCCGCGAAGAGATGCGCACCGAGCTGAAGCGGCTGCATCTGGAGAATGAGGCAACCACCGTTTACGTCACCCACGATCAGGTCGAAGCCATGTCGATGGCAGACCGGATCGCCATCATGAATGACGGGATTTTGCAGCAGGTTGGCACGCCGGACGAGGTTTACCATCATCCGGCCAACCTCTTTGTTGCGCAATTTGTCGGCAGCCCGGTGATGAATATTGCACCGGTGACAATTTCGGAACAAGGCAAAGCGCTTGCCGTCAGCTTCGGCGGTGACGAAGGCTCGGGGTTTGACTTCCCGCCAGAACTTGCCGCACAGGTCAAGGCGTCGCCTGCAGGCACCGGCGACCTGACACTCGGAATTCGACCGGAAGGCGTGCAGCTTTCGCGCGATATTCGAGCGGGTTTCGTGCAGTCAAAAGTCCATCTCATCGAGCCGCTTGGAGCCTACGACATTGTCGATCTGAAGGTCGGCAACACGCTGCTGCGGGCAAGGACCAAGAGCGGATTTGCCGGGAAGACGGGGGAGACTGTCTTTGCCCGGCTTGATCCCTCGCAGACGCATTTCTTCAATTCCAAGTCAGGCGATTCCCTGCACATAAGGCTCGGCAATGGCGCAAATTAGGTTCCAGTCCGTCACCAAAAAATTTGGCAGCAACATCGCGCTGGATGCCTTGTCACTTGATGTCGCAGACGGCGAGTTCTTCGTGCTGCTCGGGCCGACTGGTGCTGGCAAAACGACGGCGCTTCGTCTGATTGCAGGGCTTGACATGCCCGACAGCGGCGCCATCGAAATTGCGGGCGAGGATGTGCACGACCGCACCGCTGCCGAGCGGGATGTCGCTTTGGTGTTCCAGTATTATTCGCTCTACCCGCGCTATACCGTGCGGCAGAATCTCGAGTTTCCGCTGCGCTCGCGTACGCGCAACTTCAGCCAAGCCGAGATCGACCAGCGCGTCGATCAGGCCTCAAAGACATTGCGCATCACGCATCTGATGGACCGCAAGACTGACCGGCTGTCGGGTGGCGAGATGCAGCGTGTTTCCATCGGGCGAGCCATTGTTCGCGAGCCTCGGGCTTTCCTGATGGATGAGCCCCTCTCCAATCTCGATGCTAAGCTGCGCGAGGCGCTGCGCTCAGAGTTGAAGGAACTGCAGATCCGGCTCAAAGCAACGTTTGTTTTTGTCACCCATGACCAGGTTGAGGCCATGTCGATGGGCGACAAGGTGGCCGTGCTTAACAAGGGCAAGCTGGTGCAAGTCGGTACACCGTGGGAGATTTACAATCGACCGCGCGATCTGTTTGTCGCAAGCTTTGTCGGATCACCGTCGATGAACCTTTTGCCCGGATTGGTTTCCGGCGATCAGTGCAGCGTGCTTGGCGGCGCGCAGATGCTGAAATTGCCGGTAAAGTCAGGGGCCACTGACGTCACAGTCGGTATCCGGTCCGAGGACGTGCACGTGAGCAATGACGGGGCCGTCAATGCGATCATCCACGACGTTGAAAATCATGGCGTCGAAAAGATTCTGACGTTGCGGGTGAACGACCTTCTGTTGAAGGCAACAGTGTCGTCAAAAATGCAGACCTCGGTGGAGGCGAAGGTAAAATTCGGAATAGATCCGGAGAAGGCACATTTCTTCAGCCCGTCAACCGGACTGAACATTTCTGCCTGATGGTGATGAGAGGACAGAGCATGCGATTTTCAGGGCGTAGGGCGGTTGTCACGGGCGGGGCTTCAGGTATCGGCGAGGCTGTCGCAAACCGGATCAAGGCCGAGGGCGGCCAAGTTGCCGTCTGGGATTTGAACGGCCCCATCAAGGTTGACATCTCTGACTATGCGTCGGTCGAAAGTGCCCTGAAGGAAACTCTTGCGCAGTTGGGCGGTATCGACATTCTCGTCAACAGCGCAGGCATCACCGGTCCAACCGTGCCGCTTGCCGAATTTCCCATTGACGGCTGGATGAACGTCATGGCGATCAACGTCAACGGGACGTTCTTCACCAACCGTGCAGTCATTCCATTGATGATCGCGCAGGATTATGGCCGCATCGTTAACATCGCCTCAATCGCCGGCAAGGAAGGCAATCCGAATGCATCCGGTTACTCGGCATCGAAAGCTGCCGTGATCGGCATGACGAAATCTCTGGCCAAGGAAGTGGCGAGAAACAACATTTCGGTCAACGCAGTCACCCCGGCGGCCGTGCGCACGCCAATCTTTGACCAGATGCCGCAGAGCCATATTGATTTCATGTTGTCCAAAATTCCACGCGGGCGCTTCGGCACTGTCGATGAAGTGGCAAATCTTGTCTGCTGGCTAGCGAGCGAGGAATGCTCGTTTTCCACCGGCGCGGTGTTCGACGTATCGGGGGGCCGGGCGACTTATTGATATCTGGAATCGGGACTGTGAATTTTGAAACTGAATTCCTTGGAGCGTAAATCATGAAAACCGGAATCAATCTTTTGCTCTGGACACCACATGTGACATCCGAGCACTTTCCGATCTTGAAAGATTTGAAGAAGACCGGCTACGACACGGTGGAAATTCCGATCTTTGAAGGCACGCCCGACCATTATGCAATGCTGGGTGCAGAGCTTGACCGGCTTGGACTTCAACGCAGTGTGGTCAGCGTCATCGGGCCGTCGGGCAAGAACCCGCTTTCATCTGACAAGGCGGAACGGCAGGCCGGTGTTGATTATACCAAGTGGGCGATTGACTGCACAGCGGCACTGGGTGCGAACATTCTTGCCGGACCCATGCATTCCGAGCTTGGCTATTTCACCGGCCATGGCGCAACGATGGGAGAGCGCAAGCACGCCATCTCATTTCATCGCAAAGTCGGCGACCACGCGGCGACGAAGAAAGTGCGGTTTGCCTTGGAAGCATTGAACCGGTTTGAGTGCTACTTCCTCAACACAATGCAACAGCTGGCCGACTATCTCGACGAGGTCGATCATCCGGCTGTGAAGGCGATGTATGACACGTTCCACGCCAACATCGAGGAGAAGGACCCGGTTAAGGCGATCAAGACCATCAAGAAGCACATGATCCATGTGCATATCTCGGAAAATGATCGCGGCACGCCGGGTAAGGGACATGTGCCTTGGGAGGCGACCTACAAGGCGCTGCGCAAAGCCAAATACGACGACTGGATCACCATTGAAGCCTTTGGCAGGGCGATGCCGGAGCTTGCGGCCGCAACGCGGGTGTGGCGCGACTTTTTCCCGACGCGCGAAAGCGTTTACCGCGAAGGTCTCAAGCACATGCAGACCGGTTGGGCGAACGCAAAATGAGTGTGTTTCCGCGCATCTACGTCGTCGGCACGTGCGACACGAAGGGGCCGGAACTTCACTATGCCGCAGATCTGATCGACAAGGCCGGGGCGCGGGCGATTGTGGTGGATGTTTCCACCGGGTCCGGCGTGTTTGACTGCGATGTCAGCGCTGCCGAGGTCGCCAAATGGCATCCCGATGGCGAGGCCGCCGTTTTGGCTCTCAACGATCGCGGCAAAGCCGTAACCGCGATGGCGGACGCACTGACGAACTTCATCCTGTCGCGCCATGACGTGGCGGGTGTTTTGGGGATGGGCGGATCCGGCAACTCAACCATTGTCACTGCCGCCATGCGCGCGCTGCCGATTGGCGTGCCGAAGCTGATGGTCTCGACGCTTGCGTCCGGCAATGTCGGGCCGTTTGTCGGTCCTTCCGATATCACCATGATGCATTCTGTCAGCGATGTTGGAGGCCTTAACGCGATTTCACGCAAGGTGATCGGCAACGCTGCTCATGCCATTGCCGGAATGGTTCTGAATCCAGTGCCGGAAGTCTTGGGCGGCAAGTTGCCGGTCGGTATGACCATGTTCGGCGTCACGACTGCTTGCATAACCCAAGTTCGCCAAATGCTCGACGAAACCTGCGAGTGTTTCGTTTTCCATGCCACCGGGACGGGCGGGCAATGCATGGAGAAGCTGATTGATTCGGGCTATCTGTCCGCTGCCATCGACGTCACCACCACGGAAGTCGCGGATCATCTGTTCGGCGGCATACTGCCCTGCACCGACGACCGCTTCGGCGCAGTGATCCGAACCAAAATTCCCTATGTCGGATCCGTCGGAGCTGTCGATATGGTCAATTTCGGCGCACGCGAAACGGTCCCTGAAAGATACGCTAAGCGAAAGTTCCACGTTCATAATGCGACAGTGACGCTAATGCGCACAACGCCGGAAGAGAACGCAGCCATCGGTGCATGGATCGTCGAGCGGTTGAACCGGATGGAGGGGCCGGTGGGGTTCCTGCTGCCGCTGCGCGGGGTTTCGGCGATTGACGTTGAAGGCATGCCGTTCCACGATCCGCAGGCGGATGAAGCCCTGTTCGACGCTATCCGTTCAGGTTGGAAATCTGCAGCCAACAGGCAATTGATCGAGATCGACGACCACGTCAACAGCCCGCAATTTGCCGAGGCGGTTGTCACAGCATTCAGGGAAATAGCGTGAGCAAGCATGGCCAGAATTGAACGATCTGCGATCCTCGAAAAGTTCCGCGACATGGTCAAGCGCCGCCAGCCAATCATCGGAGGCGGGGCGGGGACGGGGCTCTCTGCCAAGTGCGAAGAGGCAGGCGGCATTGACCTCATCGTCATCTACAATTCCGGCCGCTATCGCATGGCCGGGCGCGGCTCGCTGGCCGGACTGATGGCCTATGGCAACGCCAACGACATCGTGCAGGACATGGCGCATGAGGTTCTGCCCGTGGTCAAAAACACGCCGGTGCTGGCGGGCGTCAATGGCACGGACCCGTTTGCGCTGATGGATGATCTGCTCGACCGGCTGAAGCAAATGGGCTTTTCCGGCGTGCAGAATTTTCCGACGGTCGGCCTGTTCGACGGCATCATGAGGCGCAATCTTGAAGAAACCGGCATGGGCTACGGGCTCGAAGTGGACATGATAGCCAAGGCGCATCAGCGCGACATGTTGACGACGCCTTATGTTTTTTCAGCTGAAGAAGCGGTGGCCATGACCAAGGCCGGTGCCGATATCATCGTGCCGCACATGGGCCTGACCACAGGCGGCAGCATCGGCGCGGAGACGGCGGTCAAGCTGGAGCAATGCCCGGCGATCATTGACGAGTGGGCAGAAGCGGCCATGACAGTTCGCAAGGATATCATGGTAATCTGCCATGGCGGTTCGATCTCCTCGCCGTCTGATGCCGAATACGTCCTGAAGAACTCGCGGCATGTGCACGGCTTTTACGGCGCAAGCTCGATGGAGCGGCTGCCGACGGAAATCGCGCTGACAGCGCAGACCAAATCATTCAAATCCATTTCCTTTTGAGGAGTTCACCATGGCTCGCGCCTATGCCAGCGCCATCATCAAGGCTCCCGTTGAAACCGTCTGGAGCCTGATCCGCAACTTCAACGGCCTGCCTGACTGGGTGCCGATCATCGCCGATTCCAAGATCGAGGGCGGGCTGGACGCAGACGTGGTCGGCTGCGTGCGCTCGTTTCACACCAAGGATGGCGGCCACATCCGCGAGCGGCTTTTGACGCTGGATGATGCCCATCACACGTTTGCCTACAATTTCGAAAAGCCCGCCTTTCCAGTCAAGAACTACATCGCCACAGTCCGGCTTATGCCGGAGACGCATACTGACCAGACTTTCGCCGAGTGGGAGGCCGTTTTTGACGAAGCGCCGGGCGATGAAGGCAAGTATGTCGAGATCATTTCCCGCGATGTCTTCGCCGCAGGCTGGAAGGCGCTGAATGACAAGATCAAACGCGAGAAACCGGTTAAGTCGGAAGGCGCGGAGCGCTGGAAGGCATGGGCGCCGAACAAGGTCTGGACTTCGCACGTAATCAAAGCGCCGGTCACCGATGTCTGGAAAGTCATGCGCGACTTTGCCGGCATGGGCGGCTGGCACGACGAAATCACCAAGATGAAAATGCTGGGGAAAGTGCGCTCAGACAAGGTTTCCGGCGTACGCGATTTCTATTTCGGCGATGGTCATCTCAACGAGGAACTGCTTTCCCTCTGTGACCAGACCCGCTCATTTCTCTACCGCATAACCAAATCAGAAATCCCGTGGCTGAACTACGTATCCGGCCCGCGCCTCTGGCCGGTGACGGCGGACAATTCGACATTCGGGGTGTGGACCGGAGACTGGGTTTCCAGTCCTCAAGACGATTTGGTACTCATCCCGCGCACCGAAGCCAACGTCTATCAAAAAGCCTTCGCCACTCTGGAACAGAGGCTCGAAGCGAAGAAGAAGGCTGATCAGCAAGGAGGGTAACCATGGAACGCATGGGGCATGTCATTCATCTGAAGGGTGATATCATCGATGAATACAAGCGCATTCATCGCGAAGTCTGGCCCGCCGTACTGAAGGGAATCGCGGAGTCCAATATCCGCAATTACACGATTTTTCTCAAAGAACCTGAGAACCTGATGTTTGCTTATTGGGAGTATCACGGCACAGACTTTGCGGCGGACATGGCGAAAATGAAATTGATCCCGGAAATGCTGGACTGGTGGACAATCACCGATCCGATGCAGATACCATTTGAAACGCGCAAGGCGGGCGAATGGTGGGCGGGCATGGAAGATGTGTTCCATACGGATTAGGGGTATATTGATGCAGCGTGCCGCCAAGAGATGGGGAAATGGATATCACAGAATTCAACAACGTCTGGGACGCGATTGAAGACACGCCGCAGGAAGCAGCGAACATGCGCCTTCGCTCTCAGCTGATGATGGCACTCAACGAACGGATCAAGCAGCAGGGATGGACGCAAACCGAGGCCGCAACACATCTTGGCGTAACCCAACCGCGTGTTTCTGATCTCATTCGCGGAAAGATCAACCTGTTCGCCATTGATGCGCTGGTGAGTATGGCAACGTCTGCAGGTTTGCAGGTCGAAATCGGCGTCAAGGCGGCCGCCTGAAAAGCAAAAACCCCGCCGGATCGCTCCGGCGGGGTTTCTTGTTATGCTCAACAGGTGCTTATTTCACCGCGTCAGTGATCGCCGACGTCCAAGCGCCTTCCGGGGCCTTTGTGATGATCTTCTGCGCCAGCAGCGCATCAGCCGTGCGCTGGTAGGCGGCTTCGATCAGCTTGCCCGAACCGGAGCCGATCAGCTTGCCGACTTCGCCCATCATGCGCTTCTGGTGGTTTTCGTCCTGGCCGCCATTGTCCATGACGATGCCAGCGGCCTCATCTGGATTTTCGAGCGCGTATTTCCAGCCCTTCATCGAAGCGCCGACGAACTTGACCATCTTTTCCTTGAAGACCGGGTCGGCAAGGTTGGCTTCCATGGCGTAAAGACCGTCTTCCAACAGGTCATTGCCCATGGCGGAATAATTGAACACCACGAGGTCTTCCGGCTTATAGCCCGCGTCGATCAGCTGCCAATACTCATTGTAGGTCATGACCGAGATGCAGTCGGCCTGCTTCTGGATCAACGGCTGCACATCGAACGACTGCTTGAGAACCGTCACGCCGTCCGTGCCGCCTTCGGTGGGCAGGCCGAGCTTGTTCATCCAGGCGTAGAATGGATACTCATTGCCAAAGAACCAGACGCCGAGCGTCTTGCCTTTGAAGTCGGCTTCGGTCTTGACCGGGCCGTTGGCCGGGCAGACAAGCTGCATGCCGGCTTTTTCAAACGGCTGGGCGATGTTGACGAGGCCGACACCCTTTTCACGAGCCGCAAGCGCGCCACCCATCCAGTCGACGATCACATCTGCGCCGCCACCTGCGATCACCTGCTCAGGGGCGATATCCGGGCCGCCCGGCTTGATTTCAACATCAAGGCCGGCTTCCTTATAGAACCCCTTGTCCTTGGCGACGAAATAGCCGGCGAACTGGGCTTGCGCGACCCACTTCAATTGCAACACCACCTTGTCTTCGGCGTATGCCGCGCCTGCCATCAGCGACATGGCGAGCGCAAGGGTCAGTTTGACTGTTTTCTTCATGAGATGGTCCTCTCTGGTTGGTGGCTCCGCCTTGTTTATCTGCGGTACGACGGATGCCAGAATGTTGTGATGCGCTCGAGAAGTGCGAGCGCACCGTAGAACAGCGACCCGACAATGGCGGCGAGCGCAATTTCCGCCCACACCATGTCGAGGTTCATCCGACCCACTTCGGTCGAAATGCGAAAGCCCATGCCGACCACCGGTGTTCCGAAGAATTCCGAAACGATGGCACCAATCATGGCAAGAGTCGAATTGATCTTGAGGGCATTGAACACAAAAGGCATTGCGGCAGGTAGCCGCAGTTTAAACAAGGTTTGCCAATGACTTGAAGCATAGGTGCGCATCAGATCGCGCTCCATGTTGCCCGCAGCCGAAAGCCCGGCCAGCGTGTTCACCAGCATCGGGAAAAAGGTCATGACAATGACAACGGCAGCCTTGGAATGCCAGTCAAAACCGAACCAGATGACCATGATCGGCGCTATGCCGATGATTGGCAGCGCTGAGACCATGTTGCCTATGGGCAAGAGACCGTTGGCAAGGAATTTGTAGCGGTCGGCGAGTACTGCAACGAGGAAACCTGCAAACGAGCCGACGAAAAAGCCGAACAGCACTGCTTTCAGCACAGTCTGGTTGAAATCGGCGGCGAGCAGCGGGATTGAGGCCATGAATTTTGAGCCGATGGCAGATGGCGGCGGCAGCAATACGAACGGAACGCCCGCGCCGCGCACAATGGCTTCCCAGAGGATGAGAATCCACAGGCCGAACAGAAACGGTATCAGAAGACCCGTTAGCCAGTCGCTTTTGCGTCCGTCCCCCGACAGCACGGTCACCAGCCGCCAGCCGAGCAGCCAGCATGCGGCGAGGATGAGGAAGAAGGACGCTCGCGCTAAGCCCTCGCCGCCCGACAATCCGGTCAGCAACAGGAACGCGGCAAGGTGAGCGCCGATGGCAAGGGTGGCGGTCTTTGCGCTGCGCGGAAGGCGCGCGGAATCAGCGCCGATTGCGCACGCAATCAGCGCGAAAATCAAAAATGTTGTGATGGACGAAACACCGACTCCGGTGACCCCAGGCACATGCTCCGTCAACGGCAGGAACGCGAGAGCAAGCAACGCCAGAATGCCTGCGGACGCAGCCTGCCATGAAGGTCTCCAGCTTCTCATACCGGTTTGCCTCCCATGCGCGCGTTAACAAAGCGACCCATAATATCGACCAGAACAACCAGCAGAATGGCAACGACAGATCCGGCGATCAGAGCGGCGAAGACGTCGATGGTCTGCGAATAGTAGGAGCCTGCGAGCAGCTTGGAGCCAATGCCGGCAACCGCGCCGGTCGGCAATTCGCCGACGATGGCCCCGACAAGGCTGGCGGCGACGGCAACCTTGATCGAGGTGAAAAAGAACGGCACGGATGAAGGCGCGCGTAGCTTCCAGAAGGTCTGCCATTTGGATGCATGGTAGATGCGCATCAGGTCAAGGTGCATGACCTCCGGCGAGCGTAACCCTTTCACCATGCCGACCGCGACGGGGAAGAAGGACAGATATGTCGAGATCAGCGCCTTGGGCAGAATGCCGGTGACGTTCACCGCTGCCAGAATGACGATGATCATGGGCGCGACGGCGAGCATCGGGATGGTTTGGCTGGCAATGATCCACGGCAGGAACGACTTGTCGAGCGCCGGCACATGGACGATGCCAACGGCGATCAGGATGCCAAGCACAGTGCCCATCAGGAAGCCCAGCAATGTGGACGAGAGCGTGACTCCGGCGTGATAGACGAGGCTGCGGTTGGACGTCAGCTTGACGCCAAACGTGTCTTTCCAAAGCGTTGTAGCAACCTGATGCGGCGCGGGCATTGTCGGCTTTGGCTGGCTCATGGTCTGCGCGAGGAACTCTGATTGCGTGACCGTGACGTTGGAGCGCTCGTTCTGGTCAATCTGGAACGGTGCGTTCATGCGGTAGGCGGCGATGTACCATGCGATGATGATGGCCAGCAGGATGGTGCCGATGGGGATAAGGCGGTCTCGAAAAAAGGAAGAGCTAGTCATCATAGCTGTGCCCCGCCCTGAGCCCATCCCGCACCTGTTGGGCAATTAGCAAAAACTCCGGCGTTTCGCGGATTTCGAGCGGGCGCTCGGCACCCAGATCGCAATTGATGATTTCGTGGATTTTCCCCGGACGCGGGCTCATGACCACGATTTTGGTGGACAGATAGACGGCCTCGGGAATCGAATGCGTGACGAACACGATGGTCTTCTTCGTCTTCGCCCACAGCTTCAACAATTGCACATTGAGATGATCGCGGACGATTTCGTCGAGCGCGCCGAACGGTTCGTCCATCAGAAGCATGGCGGGTTCAACCGAGAGTGCGCGGGCGATGGAGGCGCGCTGCTGCATGCCGCCGGAGAGTTGCCAGGGGTATTTTTTCTCAAACCCTGCAAGATTCACCAGCGTAATGTTCTCGCTGACCCGGCGCGCGACTTCCGCGCTTCCCAAACCCATGACCTCAAGCGGCAGGCCGACATTGGCCGCGATGGTGCGCCACGGGAACAGCGCTGCTTGCTGGAAGACATAGCCATAGGCACGTTTCTGACGCGCTTCATCGGGCGTCATGCCATTGACAGAGAGCGAGCCGCCGGTTGGCTGCTCAAGATCGGCAATCACGCGCAGAAGCGTGGTCTTGCCACAGCCGGACGGGCCGATCAGCGAAACAAACTCGCCTTCGTTGATGTCGAGGTTGATGTTCGACAGCGCGTGGACGGGACCATCGTTGGTGGCGAAGGTGAGGGAGAGGCTGCGGGCTTGGATTACTGGAGAATTCACGTCGAGGCGCCCCCCTCTGCCTGTCGGCATCTCCCCCGCGTGGGGGGAGATCGATAGCCCTCATACTTTTGCGATTGGCAGAGAACGGTGACGCGCCGATCTCCCCCCTCGCGGGGGAGATGTCCGACAGGACAGAGGGGGGCGCCTCGCGCCAAAGCCTCAATCATGCCTTCTGCGCTGCCAGCAATGCCGTCACTTCCGCCACCAGATACCTCTCATCAATCACCTTCTCGCCCGCCTTCGCCTG
>JANPEK010000138.1:0-39773 GCA_031422915.1 Phyllobacteriaceae bacterium
TTTTCGGCGTTCCGGCGTTCCCGTTTCGTGAACTTCCCGTCAAATCTCGACATCAGCCGGAAAATCGCGATGCTGAGCGTCAGCGAGGGCAATGATGGCGGATGATTCGTCACTGAATCCGGGGCAGACGAGATTGGACCGCGCAGCCGAGAAGCTGCTTGGCGACAATTTCCCCAAACATTTCGGCACTGGCTGGTTTTCGGGGCTGCTCGGGCTTTTCCTGTCGTTCGGCAGCTTTCTGGCCGTAATGGTCTTTCGCTATCCGCAGTGGCTGACAATGACGGAAACCGCGCCGCGCTATCCGGTTGAAACGATGCGATTGCTGCTGGCGCTGGCGATCCTCTCCGGGTTTCTGTTTTCCGCAATCAATGTCGTGCTGCGGCCCTCCAAGCGGCTTGGCGTGACGGGACTGTTGTTCTGCATGGCGGCGGTGCTTGCAGGTGGCAGCACGGTTGAAGTGGGCAGCGGGCAGGCGGCGTTCCGGGTCGGGCTGGACTGGTTTATCCTGAATGTTGTGTTGCTGGCGCTGATCTTCGTGCCACTCGAACGGCTGTTTCCGCTCAACAAGGACCAAGGCATTTTCCGCGCCGGATGGACCACGGACGGCATCTATTTCCTGTTCAGCCATGTCGCAGTTGAATTGATGACCTTTTTCACGCTGCTCCCCGCCACGTTCATCGCGCAGGCGGTCCATGCCAAGACCTCGGGCTTCAACGCAGACAGTTTGCCGCTGGTGCTTGAAGTGCTTGCCATCATGCTCGTTGCTGATCTGGCGCAATATTGGGTTCACCGCAGCTTTCACCGCATCAGTTGGGCCTGGCCGTTCCACGCGATCCACCACTCGTCGCGCGATCTGGACTGGCTTGCAGGGTCGCGGCTGCATGTGGTGGACATCATCATCACCCGCGGCCTGACGCTCGCACCGCTTCTCATCATCGGCTTTTCGCAGCAGGCGCTTTACATCTGGCTGGTGATCATCGCCGTGCAAGCAACACTCAACCACGTCAACATCCGTTTTGACATCCCGGTCCTGAACCAGCTTCTGGTCATGCCACGATTTCATCATTGGCATCATGCGGTGACGCCGATTGACAAGAATTTCGCCGTGCATTTCCCGTGGATCGACCGGATTTTCGGGACTTATCACATGCCGAAGGGCGAATGGCCGACACAGACCGGGATCAAGGGCGATCCGGTGCCGGCGGAGTTTGTGAAGCAGCTGGTTTGGCCGTTTAAGCGGTGAAGACGCAAGCGGCAATGAGTTCAGAATTCGCTTTGCCAATCAGCGTGGCCGTGCATGACCCTTAAAATGTGCGCGGCATGCTCATCAATCGCATAGATGATCAGATGTGAGCCAACGACATGCACGCGGACAGGAGGGTTGATTTCCCGTCGTTCGCGGCTGGCTTTCGGATTTGCTCCAATGAACTCAAAACCCTTCATCAGCGTTTTTAGGTAGCGGTCCGCCTGCCGCTCGCCAAATGACTGCGCCCCGAAAGTATGGATGTCCCTGACATCTTGGGCAGCTGCAATGGATAGTCTAAACGCCATTCAGCCGCTGCGCAGTTTGCGCTTTTGCTGACGCAAAAAGCTCGTCCATTGTTAAAGTGCTGGTTCCGCTGGCAAGGCCTTCGTTCACCATCGCCTGTATATGGGCGATCTTGTCTTTGCGCACCTTTTCGCGCCGGATCAGGTCGCGCACAAAGGCGCTGCTGTCGCTGTATTCCCCGCCTTCGCTCTGGGCCTCAACCCAAGCCTTCATTTGCGGCGAAAGGGAAATGTTCATCGTTGCCATCTGGAAGACTCCTTGGCGCAGAATTACCAATATTGGCAAACCCTGTCAAAATTCACTACATTTCTAAACGGCCTCTCAGCCGCCATGCCATGCGGAACGCCCGGTCTGTTTTTGATGCTTGCCAGAAGTTCGTCGCGATTTACCGTGCGTGAAGGGCTAGACCGTCCCTCAAGAAACTGTGCACGGAGCGTTGCAATCTTATCTGTCGTGTCCTGCTCCTTGCGGATCAGGTCACGCATCAAGTCGCTGGAATCGGCGTAACGCCCATCCGCTGCCTGAGTTTTGACCCATTCCATCATTTTGTCGGGCAGCGAAATGCTGATGGTCACCATGCCTACTCTCCTTCATCACGATAATAGCAAGCCCGCGTGGACTCTGTCAAAATTCACTTCGTCCCGTACATCCTGTCACCCGCATCGCCCAACCCTGGCACGATGTAACCCTTTTCGTTCAAATGGCTGTCGATTGCAGCAGTGAACACCGGCACGTCAGGGTGTGCCTTGGTGAAGCGCTCGATGCCTTCCGGTGCTGCGAGGAGGCAGACGAAGCGCAGATTGTTGGCACCGCGCTGCTTCAGCTTGTCAATGGCGGCGATGGCGGAATTGGCTGTGGCGAGCATCGGATCGACGACGATGACCAACCGGTCGGCAATGTCTTCGGGGGCCTTGAAATAATATTCAATGGCCTGAAGCGTGTCATGGTCGCGGTACAAGCCGATGTGGGCGACGCGGGCCGATGGCACCAGCTCCAGCATGCCTTCAAGCAGGCCATTGCCGGAGCGCAGCACAGAGGCGAACACCAGTTTCTTGCCATCCAGGACCGGTGCATCCATCGGCTCGAGCGGCGTCTCGATCCGCTTGGTTGTCAGCTCCAGATTGCGCGTCACTTCATAGCAAAGCAGCAGCGAGATTTCCTTGAGCAGGCGGCGGAAACTCCCCGTGGACGTCTCCTTGTCTCGCATGATGGTCAGCTTGTGTTTGACGAGGGGATGATCGACGACGGTGACACTCATGGCACGCTCCTGAAGCCTTGTTTGACTGCACCATAGCGCTGCCGGGATGCGATGGAAGGGGAGTGGTGCTCGAAGTGTGCGGGAGTCACAACAAATGCGGACTGATGATCAAAATGACCAATCGGCTAAACAACTTTCGCCAGCAGCGTAGCCTTCGTCGCCTCATCGACAAATGCCGCTCTCACCGCCGTGCGCGTGATCTCCGTCAATTCGGCGTCCGTCAGCCCGAAATGCTGTTTGCCGAACACGTCATACTCATGTTTCAGGCTGGTGGCGAAATAGGGCGGGTCGTCGGACGAGAGCGTGACGGGAACGCCCGCCGCGCGCAGCTTCATGAATGAGTGTGCCTTGAAGTCCGGAAATACGCCGAGCGAAATGTTTGAGCCCGGGCAACATTCGAGCACGATCTGCTCGTCTGCCAGACGCTTGACCAGATCGGGATTTTCGATTGCCCTGACGCCGTGGCCAATGCGCGAAGGTTTCAGCCAGGCCAGCGCGTCGGCAACGCTCTGCCACCCGACCAGTTCACCCGCATGGACGGTGATGCCGTAGCCGGCATTGTGCATCTTGTCGAACGAGCGGGCGAAATCTTTCGGGTGATGCATGCGCTCCTCGCCCGCCATGCCCCAGCCGGTGATCAGCAGGTGCGGATTGGCAAGCAGCCATTCCGCCGCCTCGTCCACGCCGTCCGGCCCCATGTGGCGAAGGCCGGTGGCGATCATGCGGGTTTCGATGCCGGTGTTCGCTTTGGCGCGGACCATGCCTTCGGCGAGACCTTCGACGTAGAGCTTCGGATCAAGGCCGCAACTTTGGGCATGGTTGGTCGAGATGAAAATCTCGCCATAGATCGCTCCAACGGCGGCGATGCTTTCGAAATAGGTTTGTGAGAGGAGCGCGTAGTCTTCGGCTGTGCGAAAGAGAGCGGCAGCCTTGTCGAACGCTTTCAGGAATGTCGTGAAATCCGTCCAGACGAAAGCGTCGCCGTCTATCAGTCCTGCGATATCAACGCCATACTTGCGGGCCTGGGCCGCGACCAGCGTGGTCGAGGCTGCGCCTTCGATGTGGCAGTGGATTTCGGCTTTGACGACCATGGTGGCTCCAGATTTTCGGCGCGGCGCTTCACCGCGCCTTGCCAGCATAGCCACGGAAGTTTCGATCGGCTATGTTTCTGTTTGAAAATTGGCGATCAGGATGAATGCATGAGCGTTGAGCGCACGACAGCGGATGGCGGCATGGCAACCGCGTTTGGTTTCCGCGAGGTTGGCGACGGCGAAAAGCAGCCGCTGGTCAACGACGTGTTCCACACCGTTGCTCGCCGCTATGACATCATGAACGATCTGATGTCGGCGGGTTTGCACCGCGCATGGAAAGCCGCGTTCGTCGATTGGCTGTCGCCGCCCAAACGCAACGGATGGAAGGCGCTGGATGTGGCAGGCGGCACCGGCGATATCGCATTTCGGGTTTTGGACACCTCTGGTGGCAAGGCGGATGTCACCGTGCTCGACATCAACGGCTCGATGTTGGAAGTGGGCATGGACCGCGCTGCCAAAAAGGGCATCGCCGGGCACCTGACATTTGTGGAGGCCAATGCGGAAGAATTGCCGTTTCCCGACGACAGTTTTGATGCTTACACAATCGCCTTTGGCATCCGCAATGTGCCGCGCATTGATGTCGCGCTGGCGGAGGCGTTTCGGGTGTTGAAGACCGGCGGACGCTTCATGTGCCTCGAGTTTTCGGAAGTCGAGATGCCGCTGCTCGACCGTTTTTACGATGCGTGGTCGTTCAACGCCATTCCGGCGATTGGCAAGGTGGTGACCGGCGACGGCGACTCGTATCGCTATCTTGTGGAATCGATCCGCAAATTCCCGGACCAGGAAGACTTTGCCGCGATGATTGGCAATGCCGGCTTCTCACGCGTGTTGTACCGCAACTATTCGGGTGGCATTGCGGCAGCCCACTCCGGCTGGAAGCTCTGATCGGATGAGCGACATTGCAGCAGCGCTGAGGCTGATGCGCGCCGGATGGGTGATCATCCGAGAGGGTGTTGTCGCGTCGATCCCCGTCGATAATCTTTCCGGATCGGCGCGCACGCTGCACCGGATGGCGAGTTTCCTCGCCAAGCGCAAGTCCACACGCACGGACAGGCAGGAACGGCTGGCGCGGGCGATCCAAAGGCTAGGGCCATCCTACGTCAAGCTCGGCCAATTTCTGGCCACACGTCCCGATATCGTCGGCAACGCGCTGTCGGATGACTTTGCCCGGCTGCAGGACCGGATGGACATGTTTCCGATGGCGGACTCAGTCAAGGCGATTGAGGAGTCTCTCGGACGGCCTGTTGCAGAGTTATATGTAAGACTGGACGAACCTATCGCCGCCGCCTCAATTGCGCAGGTGCATCCGGCCATCGTCGGCACCACGGGAGGCGGCAAGCAAGTGGCGGTCAAGGTCATCCGTCCCGGCGTGCGCAGGCGCTTTGCGCAGGATTTGGAGAGTTACTTCCTCGTTGCCCGGCTGCAGGAGCGCTGGATCAAGGACGCCAAACGCCTGAAGCCTGTCGAAGTGACGGAATCGCTGGCGCAGACGACGCGCATCGAGATGGATTTGCGGCTGGAGGCGGCGGCACTTTCGGAAATGCGCGACAACACGGCTGGCGATCCGGGATTTCGTGTTCCGACGGTCGATTGGGAGCGCACGGGCCGCGATGTTCTGACGATGGAATGGATCGACGGCGTCAAGATGAACGATCTGGACGGCCTTCGTGCCGCAGGATTTGACCTGCCTCATCTGGGCGCGGTGCTGATCCAGTCATTCCTGCGCCACACGCTGCGTGACGGTTTCTTCCATGCTGACATGCATCCCGGCAACCTGTTTGTTGATCCTGCTGGCAACATTGTGGCGGTTGACCTTGGCATCGCCGGACGTCTGGGCAAGAAGGAGCGGCGCTTCCTCGCGGAAATCCTCTACGGCTTCATCATGCGAGACTACCGGCGCGTAGCCGAAGTGCATTTTGAAGCCGGCTATGTTCCGCGCAAGCATGATGTGGCGAGCTTTGCCCAAGCAATCCGCGCCATTGGCGAACCGATTCATGGCCAGTCGGCTGAAACCATATCGATGGCAAAACTCCTGACGCTGCTGTTTGAAGTGACACAGGTATTCGACATGGAAACCCGCACCGAGTTGCTGTTGTTGCAGAAAACCATGGTCGTGGTCGAAGGCGTGGCGCGAACGCTCGATCCGGCATTCAACATGTGGAAGACGGCCGAGCCAGTTGTCGGTGCTTGGATTGCCGACAATCTGGGGCCGCGCGGCATGATCGCTGACGCTGGCGAGGGATTGCGCGCGGTTGCGCATCTTGCCCGCCAGTTGCCAGATTTCGCCGCCCGCACTGAACGGCTGTCGGTGGAGATCGACACCATGGCGGCAAATGGCCTGCGGTTTAATGCTGAAACTGCCGATGCCATTGGCAAGGCCGAGGCCAGGCACAGCCGCTCCGGGCGCTGGGCGCTGTGGGCGATTGCGGTGTCGCTGGCAGCGATTGCCATACGCATTCTATAGGGTGTGTTGCACTTTATCAGCATAAATGCGTATCTTGCCTCCAGAAATGGATATCGGAGGTCAGCATGTCCCGTTTCAATGAAATTGACGCTGAACGTAAGCAATTTGGCATTTCGCAGAAAAATCTGTGTGCAGCTGCTGGCGTGACGCCGCAGGCCTATTCAAAATGGCGGTTGAACAGCACGTCGATCACCGAGCGCAACGTCGCGAAGCTGGCGGCGGCGCTGGACATGTTGCGGCCTGCGTCAGCCAAGACTTTGTCAGCAAAGACTGACGCAAAGCGCGTCCTCCTCATCATCGGTGGTGGCATTGCTGCTTACAAATGCCTCGACCTGATCCGCCGCCTGCGCGAGCGCGGCTATGGCGTCAGGGCCATCATGACCAAGGCGGCGCAGGAATTCATCACGCCACTGTCTGTCGGCGCGCTGACGGCGGACAAGGTTTTTGACGATTTGTTCTCGCGCGAAGACGAGCAGGATGTCGGCCACATCCGGCTGGCACGGAATTGCGACTTGATCATTGTCGCGCCGGCGACTGCAGATCTGATGGCGAAGATGGCGAATGGGCTGGCAAATGATCTCGCTTCAGCGGTGCTTCTTGCCACCAATCGTCCGGTGCTGGTCGCACCTGCTATGAATCCGGCAATGTGGAGCCACGCCGCGACGAAGCGCAATCGACGCATATTAGAAAGCGATGGATTACATTTTGTCGGACCAAACAGAGGCGAGATGGCCGAAAGCGGCGAGGCTGGCGAAGGGCGCATGGCCGAGCCTTTGGAAATCGTTGCGGCAATAGAGGCTTTGCTGGCTGACACAACGAAACCGTTGGCGGGCAGGAAAGTCATAGTCACATCTGGCCCGACGCATGAGCCGATTGACCCGGTGCGCTACATTGCCAACCGCTCATCCGGCAAGCAGGGCCACGCCATTGCGGCAGCGTTGGCGAAACTGGGGGCCGATGTGCGGCTGGTTTCGGGACCGGTAAGTATCGCTGATCCTGCAGGCGTGACAGTCACTCATGTCCAGACTGCGCGGCAAATGTTTGGCGCAGTGGAAAGCCTGTTGCCCGCAGACGTTGCCGTGATGGTCGCAGCAGTGGCGGATTGGAGGACGGAAAGTGAATCTGGGCAGAAGATCAAGAAGCAGCCGGGAGAAAGTGCACCAACACTTGCAATGACCGAAAACCCGGACATACTGCGAACTGTCGGGCATCATCGGATGCGCCCCACGCTGGTCATCGGTTTTGCCGCAGAAACCAATGATCTGATCGCAAACGCCGCGGCAAAGCTTGCCCGCAAGGGCGCGGACATGATTGTCGCCAACGATGTTTCAACATCCACCGGCATTAGCGGCGCGCAAGGGGTGATGGGCGGAGACCGCAACCGTGTGCGCATTGTCTCGCATGCGGGTGTTGAAGAGTGGCCGGAGATGGGCAAGGACGAGGTGGCGAAGAAATTGGCAGGACTGATCGCCGCCCGGCTGGGCGGGGCGAAATGATGGCACGCGGGCCGGTCATTCTCGAGACCGAACGCCTGTTGTTGCGACCGCACACTCTGGATGACTTCGTAAGCGTTGCTGCACTCTGGGGCAGCCCGGAGGTGACGCGCTTCACGTCCGGAGATCAACCTTCCACCGCTGAAGAGACCTGGCAACGCCTGTTGCGTTATCACGGACTGTGGCCGGCGCTGGGCTTTGGATATTTCGCAATCACAGATCGGGGGACAGGCGCATTTGTTGGCGAAGCCGGATTGGCAGACTTTCATCGCGACATCACGCCGTCGTTGGACGGTGTTGCGGAGGCTGGATGGGCGTTGTCGCCCGAAGTTTGGGGCAAAGGATATGCTCTGGAGGCTCTGCGTGAGATATTGAATTGGTATGCGTCCACGCCAAACCCGCGCGCTGTCGCCTGCATCATCAATCCGGACAATGCTGCGTCGATCCGGCTGGCGGAGAGGCTGGGCTTCAAGCAGAAGGCTGAGGCGACTTACAAGGGCGCGGTCGGGTTGATGTACGAGCGCTGAGGTCCGAAACTATTCAGCAGCAACCGGAAAATAGACCTGCTTGAGCTTTGACAAATCGATGCGGCGCTGGGCATGCCAGAGATCGCAAGTCCGCTGCATGTTGATCCAAAGCTCAGGACCATTGCCAAGCACGTGGCCGAAACGGACTGCCATCTCTATTGTGACCGGATGTTTCTCAGTCATGATGCCATGCAGCATCTGTCGCGATATGCCGAGAGCCGCTGCAAATTCGGATTTGCTTATTTTGAGCGCAGGAAAACTGATCTCCCGGAAAATTGCACCCGGATGCGTGGGACATCGATCCGGATCGCGTCGGGATTTCACGATCTTTTCGTTGGATGGCATCAGTGATAATCCTTGTAGTCAACGTCAAAAGCCTCGCCAGCTTCAAACGAAAATGTAACACACCAGTTGCCATTGACGTGGACTGACCAGCGAATTGGCGAAAAACCCGACAGTTTGTGAAAGTCCATTCCGACCAAATTCATTTGTTCAACCTTTGCAGACGCATCCAATGCGTCAAGAATAAATTGAATCTTTGCGACGTGCTGGGCGTTCAACAGCCTGCGATCACCTTTCTCCCAAAGACGCTTTAAAGCCTTGCTGCGAAACGAAACAATCATGCCGTGCTCCTGATGATATGGAAGCACGTCTTGCGATTATTGTTGAGTCCCGATCTCAGTGCGGAATGTAAAGCATCATTTGACGCAATATGTCAAGCGTCATTTGACATGGCTGATTTGCTGAACAATCCGTCCACATTGTTCACCCCTGTCAAACCCGTGCCTTACCTCTTAGATTGATCCCAACAAACCAATCGAAAGGACCAATCCCATGTCCATCCGCCCCGTGAAACACATCTCCGGCACCACGCCTCACATCGAAGGCGCGGGGGTCAATCTCCAGCGCGTGTTCGGCTTTGGCGATCCATCTCTCACCGATCCGTTCCTGATGATGGATGACTTTCGCAACGAGCGGCCGCAGGATTATCTGAAAGGTTTCCCTTGGCATCCGCACCGCGGGATTGAGACGATCACCTATGTTCTGGCCGGATCTGTCGAGCATGGCGATAGCCTCGGCAACGTCGGCACGCTCGGCGCGGGCGATGTCCAGTGGATGACCGCCGGTTCCGGCATCATGCATCAGGAAATGCCCAAGGGCGACGTATTCGGCCGCATGCATGGCTTCCAGCTGTGGGCAAACCTGCCTGCAAGCCTGAAAATGACCACGCCGCGCTATCAGGATGTCGGATCGACCGAGATTCCGGAGATCATCGACGACGATGGCACCAAGGTGCGGGTCGTGGTCGGCGAATTCCGGGGCAAGCGCGGGCCGGTCGATGGCATCGCAGCTGATCCGCAGTATCTTGACATCTTCGTGCCTGCCGGAAAACGCAAAGTGTTCAAGGTCGATACATACCGGTCAGCGTTTGCTTATATCTTTGAAGGCACCGCAACGTTTCGCGATGCGTCAAAGCCATTTGGTGTTCTGGTCGAAAAAGAAGTCAATGGCGAGGAAATCCACCTGCGCGACATGTCGGGCAACAGGACGCTGGTGGTTTTCGACAGCGGCGATGAAGTGGTGGTGACGGCTGGCGAGAACGGCGTGCGGTTTTTGCTAATTTCCGGCGCACCGCTGAAAGAACCTGTCGCTTGGCACGGGCCGATTGTGATGAACACACGCGAAGAGCTGGTCACTGCCGTCAACGAGCTGCGCGCGGGCACCTTTATCAAAGAGGGTGTGCGGACGAATTAGAGTGAGGCTTTGACCGCACAAACGGCACCGGCGGTCTCGAAGAACTGCTGAATCTTCTGCAAGTCACTGCGGTCAATGCCTTCGAACGAGGGCATTGACCCTGTGAGCTTGGCCCGCAAGGCATTGACAAAAAGCTGGCGTGTTTGGTCAGTCAGACGCGCGCCTTCGCTCTTTCCATGCATCGCGACAAGCTTGCGCGAAAGGCAGTCGCAATCGGCGTCTCTTTGGCTGAGGCCGGTCAGTTTGTATTTGCGGTCAATTTGCGTGGCGAAATTGCCAACGGTGCAAAGGCTTGTCACCCGCCATTGAAAATTGCTTTGCGTCACCGGCGTGACAAACAGGAACGTCACGTAGCCAAGCGCCGCCAGCGCCGTAAACAGGAATGCTTTGTAGATGGTCCGGAACAGCTGCACGCTTTGACCTCGTTGAGCCAAGACTATGCGCCAAGCCTGTTAAGGCAGACCTAATCCGGCTGCCAGAGTGTCCAATGGTGACAGGCTCAGACCTTCAGTTTCATGTGGGCCGCGTGTCCACTGTTTTTTTGCTTGACTAGTTTGATATCAAACTATAATGGTTAGACATCAAACAAAAGGAGTCGATCATGAAACGCCGTAATTTTATCTCGCTCATTGGAGGCGGATTTGTTTTGGCAGCCAGCGGAGCCGCCACAGCTTTTGTTGCAACCCGCAACCCGACCCGCGCCATTGAGCCATGGAGCCGTGCGGGACATGACGTGCAGGATGTCCGAAAATTTGCACTTTCCTACGCGATACTTGCCCCAAACCCCCACAACCGTCAGCCTTGGATCGTCGACCTTTCCAATCCGGACAAGGCCGTGCTCTACGTCGATACAAGCAGCATGCTGCCGCACACCGATCCGCTGAACCGCCAGATAACCATAGGTCTTGGCTGCTTTCTCGAGATGATGGTGATGGCGGCGGCAGAGCGTGGGTACCGTGTTGATCTGCAACTGTTTCCTCAAGGCAGCAACACGGCACGGCTCACAAATGCGCCAGTCGCGGTTGCCACGTTTGTTGAAGACGCAGCCATCCTGCCTGACCCGCTTTTCAAATTTGCTCTGCAACGGCGCTCGCTCAAGGAGCCTTTTGATACAATCACGCCGGTGCCACAGCCGATTCTTGATTCCATTGTTGCGGCAGGCCGCAACAAAACGCACATTGACGCGTCTGGAGACGCAAGGTCCGTTGAGGAACTGCGGGCGCTGACGGCAGCAGCGCTGCAAATTGAGATTGATACGCCCCGCACCTACAAGGAAAGTGTTGATCTTTTCCGGATCGGCAAGACTGAAATCGAGGCCAATCCGGACGGAATTGACTTTTCAGGTGCTCTGTTTGAATCGCTGGCGCTGGTTGGCCAATTTGACCGGGACATTGTGATGGATACATCGTCAAGCGCCTTCCAGCAGGGCGTGGCCGCAGTGATGGGAAATGCGACGACGGCAATGGCGCACATATGGATGGTCACCGATGGCAACACGCGTGAGGACCAGATCGCTGCCGGACGTGATTGGGTGCGGCTCAATCTGGCTGCCACCTCTCAAGGGGTTGGATTTCATCCACTAAGCCAAGCTTTGCAGGAATATCCCGAGATGGCTGAAATTTATGCTGGCATACACACGCGGTTTGCGCCGGACGGAGGAACTGTGCAAATGCTTACGCGCTTGGGTTATGGCCCCGCCGTGTCCCAAAGCCCGCGTTGGCCGCTGGAGGCCAAATTGAGGAAGGTTTGACAGCTGTGACGGAAATGGCCTCGCCGGAACTGTTCGAATTTTTCAACGAGATCGCCATCATCTCGCAACTTTCGGCGGCGCTGTTTTCCAAGAACCTGCCAGATGGCATGCATGTGTCGCATTTCTCGATATTGAACCATTTGGTGCGCCTCGGCGATGGGCGCACGCCCGTGCAATTGGCAGGTGCTTTTCAGGTGACGAAGGCCACAATGACCCATTCGCTGGGTGTATTGGAGCGGCAAGGCTTTGTGGCAATCAGCCCCAATCCGGAAGACGGTCGATCAAAACTTGTCCGCCTCACGCCATCAGGCCGCGCGTTCCGCGAAATGGCAATTGCACAGGTTGGCCCCGCCTTTGGTCCGATCATACGCGAAATCGATGCGGCAAAACTGATGGCCATTTTGCCCGATTTGAAGAGAGTGCGCCAAATACTTGACCGTTCCCGCTGATCCCATTCGTTCGACGCAAATCTCAAACCAAATTGAAGAATATCGCCTTGGCAACGGCTTCCGCAGTCGTCGAAGAGTTGGTCTTTTTGCGCGCCGAACTCATGTAGGCTTCAACCGTTTTGGGTGACAGGCCCATCTCATGCGCCAACCGTTGCACAGCCATGCCACCCGCCAGATAAGCCAGCACACGCGCTTCCTGTGGCGCAAGCCGGAACTGGGTGCGGGCGTAGGGACCACGGAACTTCTCATCAAAGGCACCAAGCAGGCGGCCAACTTCGGCATCGTGCCCAACCACGATACGATCAAAGACAGCCGCGTCCTGCGACTTGGACTTGAGGCCAAAGCCGCCGCATATCCGTTTGCTCGAGGTAAATATCGGAAAACACGCGCCAATCGACATGTTGAACTTTTCGTCGAGCTCAATCCGCTCAAGCTCACCTTTGGTCATCTTGGCTGGCGATTCCGGGTCATGCCAGCGACTGATCACGCCTGTTTGCAAGACATGATTGGCGGAATAATCATTGGTCAACGGATTGCCAGGCATGGCCTCAAGATAGTCTTGCGGATAGCTGGTTCGCCAGATCGCCCGTTCAATCAGTGTTTCCGGCCTCCCACCGGATTCGCCCACAGGATAGGCGAGATAGAACACCCCATCGACATCACAATGGTCAGACAGGAGCTTGGCAAGCCAGTCCCACAAAAAATCAGCGTCATCGCTGCCCGGAATTAAACGCGGATCAAGAGCACCGGCGAATTCCTCAGCGCGAAACACTCGATTCATGATTTTTTTGCCCTTGGCGGCAAGCATCCCTGCGCTGCCCGCACCCTAGGGATATCCCTATATTGAGTGGAAATAAACCCTCTTGATTAATGAGGATATTCGGCCCTTGCACCGGCCGTCTTCGCGAACTTCTTGTTGCGTGCGGGGGACACCTCGCACGCCTTTTCTTTGTGGAAGTTCAAACGACGTGCCCGGCTGCGATTTCCGCTAAAGCAGACGTGGTCGAGCGCTGCTTGATCCCGTTGCCACCCGTTGAAGATAGTCGTCAAACATTGGAACGGTAAACGCTGTGTCGCCGTGTGTTGGGCTGTAAATCATGCCCTTCCGGATCAGAGCGCTGCGGATCGGCGCTACGCTTTGAACATCCCGGCCAAGTTCAGAAGCGATGTCACCAGACCGGTGAGGCCCCTGACCGCGTTTGGCCATCGCGAACATATATTTCTGCTCGGAGGGCGTAAGCCGGTCAAACCGGACGCGAAAGAAGCTTTCGTCGAGGCGATAAATCGCAGTTGCTGTAACCTCTGGAATGTCCGTCGCCAGAATTGTGTCTCCTTTAGCTGTGTTCCATGCTTGATAGCCCCATTCCTGCAGGAAGTAGGGATAGCCCATCGTCTTTTCAAAGATTGCATCAAGCGCTGCCTCTTCAATGTGGCCGCCTTCTTTTTCTACCGGCTCTCGAATTGCGCGTTTTGCATCAGCGGGCTGAAGTTGCTCCAAGCGCGGATAATCAAACAGTCGCTCAGCATAGGATTTTGATCTGCCGGCCAAGCCCACCAACTGCGGCAACCCGCCGCCGACCAGTATGAACGGTAAATTTCGCTGCGAAACACGGTGAATGGCCATGATCAGCGCGCTCATTTCCTGTTCAGACGCATATTGCAATTCATCGACAATCAAGACGATGGATGTCTGGCGAGCCCTTGCAGCAAGTCCAACCGCTTCAAAGAGGTCTGGCAAGTCCAACTCCAGATCGCCGGAGTCGGCGGCACCGATCTCGGGATCAATGGACATGCCAAACTCGACCTCACCGATCGTCGCCCTGACGCTTCGCGCAAACGCCGCCAGCACCCGCAACGCACGTTTTACCTTGTCATCAATGGCTGCCATGCGGTCCAGGTTCAACAACAACTGCCTCAGCTTGGGCACAAGGAGCGCAACAAGCTTCTTGTCCTCGACAGCTTCAATGTTGACGGTCTTGAAGCCTGAGTCTTCGGCAATCTCCCGAATTCTGTTGAGCACGACTGTTTTTCCTACGCCGCGCAGCCCTACAATCAGAAAACTCTTTTCAGGCCGCCCGCGCCGGACGCGTTCAAGCGTAAGTTTTGCACGATCAATGATTTCGGTTCGGCCTGCTAATTCAGGCGGCTGTGTGCCAGCACCGGGGGCGAACGGATTTCTGTAAGGATCCATGTATAGCAACCTTATGCAGTTTTATCATTTTTTTGATAAACCTACATAAACTCAATAAACTGCGCAAGCGATCACTCACGCCGCCTGCCCGGCCACAAACCCGCTCGACCACGCCCACTGGAAATTGTAGCCGCCGAGCCAGCCGGTGACATCCACCACCTCGCCGATGAAGTAGAGGCCGGGAACAGTCTTCGCCTGCATCGTCTTCTGGTCAAGCTCGTCTGTCGACACGCCGCCCAGCGTCACCTCCGCCGTGCGGTAACCTTCCGAGCCGGAGGGCTTGATGTGCCAGCGATGGACGGCATCGGCGATGGCCAAAAGCTTCTTGTCAGACAGATCAGCGAGGCGGCCAGCAATATCGGCTTGTTCGATCACAAACTGCGCCGCGCCTTTCGGCAGACATTGTGCCAGCACAGTCTGCGGTTCCTGTCGGCCATTGGTCTGTCGCGCCTCGCGCAGCAGCGGGAACACATCGCGACCGGGCGAAAGGTCAATGGCGATCTCGTCGCCCTCGCGCCAATAGCTTGAGATTTGCAGGATCGACGGACCCGAAAGGCCGCGATGGGTGAACAGCAGCGCTTCAGTGAACTTGACCTTGGCGCGGCTCACCACCGCATCGACTGCCACACCCGCTAGCGCCTTGAGCCGATCCAGCATGTGCGGCTCAAATGTCAGCGGCACAAGCGCCGGGCGCACGTCTGTCAGGGCAAGGCCGAATTGCTCGGCGACGCGATAGCCAAATGAGGTTGCACCCATCTTCGGGATCGATTTGCCGCCGGTGGCAATGACCAGCGATTGGCACTCCACCGGCCCGCTGGACAGCCGGACTTGAAAGCCGGTATCAGTCTTGGCGATGTCAAAGACTTGGGTTTCCAGCCGCATTTCCACACCCGCCGCTGCCAAATCATCCGTCAACATGTCGATGATCTGCTGTGCCGACCCGTCGCAGAACAGCTGGCCGAGCGTCTTTTCGTGATAGGCGATGCCGCGCGCATCAACCCGCTTGATGAAATCCCGCGCCGTGAAGCGCTTCAGCGCCGATATGCAAAAGTGCGGATTCTGCGAAATGAACTGCTTGGCGCTGGCATGCACATTGGTAAAATTGCACCGCCCACCGCCGGAAATGCGGATCTTCTCGCCCGAAGTGTCAGCATGATCGACGATAAGCACGCTGCGCCCACGCTTGCCCGCCTCGGCGGCAGCGAACATGCCGGCCGCACCTGCGCCGATGATGAGGACGTCGAAGGATTCGGCCCTCACGCCGCTTTCGCCCCGCGCACCTGATAATCCTTGATCGTGGCAAACTTGATCGCTTTCCAGCGCTCGGCTTCGTAATTCAGCGAATAGCTGTTCTGCGCCAGAAAGACCGGGTCGCCATCAAGATCGCGCGCCATGTCGCCGCGATGGGCTTCCATGAATTTGTGGAGTTCGGCCTTGTCGTCCGCCGATATCCAGCGGCAGATCGAAAAGCGCGACATCTCAAAGCCGGTTGGCAGCGTGTATTCGAGCAGCAGCCGCTGTTGCAAAACATCAAGTTGCAATGCGCCGACGACGCCGACGATGGCGGGCGAGCCGTCTTCGGGCGAGAACAGTTGCACCACGCCTTCTTCCGCCATTTGCGCCAAAGCTTCCTTCAGCTTCTTGGCCTTCATCGCATCGTCCAGCCGCACGCGGCGCAGGATTTCCGGGGCGAAATTCGGCACGCCGCGGAACAGGAAATCCTCGCCTTCTGTCAGAGTATCGCCGATGCGCAAAGTGCCGTGGTTGGGAATCCCGACGACATCGCCCGCAAAAGCCTCATCGGCAATCTGGCGCGAGCGGGCGAAGAAGAACTGCGGTGCGGACAGGCCCATCGGTTTGCCGGTGCGCACGAGCTTTGCCTTCATTCCGCGCTCCAGCGTGCCAGAGCAGACGCGCACAAAGGCAATCCGGTCGCGATGGTTCGGGTCCATGTTCGCCTGGATCTTGAAGACAAAGGCGCTCATTTTCTCTTCAGTCGCATGAATGATCCGCGTGTCCGCCTCCTGGTCGCGCGGCTGCGGGCCGAAATCAGCGAGTGCATTGATAAGATCACGCACGCCGTAATTCTTCAGCGCCGAGCCGAAGTATACTGGCGTCAAATGGCCCTCCATGAAGGCCTTTTTGTCAAACGGGTGGCAAAGTTCGCGCGCAAGGCCGCAGCTTTCGATAAAAGCATCGCGTTCATTGGCAGGCAGCAACCCTGCGGCCTGATCGCTCTCGGGGCCGTTGACCTTGACCGCATCCGTATCCGCGTCGCGCTGGCGGACGGAATTTTCTTTCAAATTGTAAGTCCCGGCAAAATTCTTGCCCATGCCGATCGGCCAGTTGACGGGAGCCGTATCCAGCGCCAGCTTCTGCTCGATCTCCTCAAGGATTTCGAACGGATCGCGCGCCTCGCGGTCCATCTTGTTGATGAAGGTGACAATCGGAATATCGCGCATGCGGCAGACTTCGAAGAGTTTAAGCGTGCGTGGCTCGATGCCCTTGGCCCCGTCGATCACCATAACAGCGCTATCGACCGCAGACAGCGTGCGATAGGTATCATCGGCGAAATCCTCATGCCCCGGCGTATCGAGCAGATTGAAGATCGCGTCTTCATATTCAAACGTCATGACTGAGGTGACAACGGAAATTCCGCGCTCGCGCTCGATGGCCATCCAGTCGGAACGGGTGTTGATCCGGTCCTTCTTGGCCTTGACCTCGCCGGCAAGCTGGATCGCGCCGCCAAACAGCAGCAGCTTTTCCGTCAGCGTCGTCTTGCCCGCATCCGGATGCGCAATGATCGCAAACGTGCGGCGGCGGGAGACTTCCTCCCGGATTGTGTCGGTCATGAGGTATCCAATGGCAGAGAGAATTTGTGCGGCTTCTAACGTTGTTGGGCAAAGGGCGCAATCATTGCATGGTGCAGATGTGCTTGACCGCTTGACTCGATTGAATGACAATATGATCTGGACTACCTGCAACGCATCACAATTGATCCCGCCCGCCGCTCTTGCAAACCGTGCATCCGCGACACGCGCATTACGGTTTATGACGTCTTGGACTATCTGGCGTCGGGGATGACAGAGATTGAAATCCTCGCTGACTTTTCCGAGCTGTCAATCGACGATTTACGGGCTGTACGTCAATCGGGCTACGCGCTTACCCCGCGCACCAGTCAATGAAATCGCCGCCCCAGACCTCCGCCATCCCCTCACCGACAAGCCGGTCGCCAATGTCACCGGACGCATCGGAGATCAAAACCAGTGTCCGGCCATAGCGGTCTTTGCCGGTTAGTCGCGTCCTTATCGGCTTGCCATCCACCATTTCTGCCAGTCTTTGCCGGGCGCGCTTGGCAGTGGTTTGCTCAGCCTCGCACTTGCCTTTTAGTTCCGGCGTATCAATATTGGCAATGCGATACTTTGTGCCATCAAGCCAGAACGTATCGCCATCGACGACGCAATTGATGCGTATACCTGGGCTGCAAACCGGCATGGGCCGTGCCGACGCGGAGAGCTCGGCCTTGGAAATTGAAGTTAGTTCGATGGGGTCGACGCTGACCGCGTTGAAGTTGTCGTAAACGACCATCCCGCCAATGACGGCAACGGCGAAGAATAGGTTTGCTGCTGCTTGTCGCAATCCGAATGGCAGCCGCCTTTTGCGGCGGCGGGCGGGCATATTGTTGTTGCCTGTGCGGCGACGAAGCCGTTGCGGTCGCGGCTGGGTCATTGGTCCGGGAAATCCATTTTGCTCGCTGTCCAGTGTGGGGTGCGACAGGTTTCAAAGCCGTTACCGGCGCATGCGGAATTGACGGGTGCGGGCGCGCTCGCCATAAGTTGGCAATGAACCTTCGCATCCTTCGCTTGCCCCACGCTGTCGGCCTTGCTCTGCCTGCATACGAATCCACAGGAGCCGCAGGCATGGATCTGCGCGCTGCCGTCACGGATGAACTGACGCTGCACTCCGGCGAGCGCGCCGCCATACCAACCGGCCTCGTCATGGAAATTCCCGATGGTTTCGAGGGCCAGGTCCGACCGCGCTCCGGCCTTGCCTTGAAGCAAGGCATCACCTGCCTGAATGCGCCCGGCACCATCGACTCAGACTTTCGCGGCGAGGTGAAAGTGATCCTCGCCAATTTGGGCAACGACCCGTTCACCATCACCCGCGCCATGCGCATCGCCCAATTGGTCATCGCGCCGGTGACGCGGGTTGCGATTGTGGAGATCACAGATCTGTCCCAAACCAAGCGTGGCTCGGGTGGCTTCGGCTCGACGGGCACGGCATGAGCGATCTTGCGAAAATCGGCGTCTATCTTGCGTCCGTTCCGCACGACAAGCGCGCAGCGCTTGAAACCCTTCGTGCGCAGATCAAACGGATTGCGCCTGACGCCGAAGAGTATTTCACGTACGGCATGCCGGCGTTCAAGCTGGGCAAGGGCCTCGCCGGTTACGCCGCCACCAAACACCATTGCGCACTTTATCCGATGAGCAGCACCATCGTGCCGCTGCTGGCCGATGCGCTGTCCGGCTTCAAGACCTCTAAAGGCACAATTCAATTTACCGTCGAAAAGCCGCTGCCCGAAGCGCTGGTGGCAAAAATCATCAAGGCGCGCATCGCTGAAATCGCAACGCAAATGCCGCCCGCCGACAAACCACGAAAGTCCGGCTGAATGGACACCCTCACCGTCATCGACATGCACACCGGCGGTGAGCCACTGCGGATTATCACCGGCGGCTATCCGGCAATCCCCAAAGGCACAATCCTTGAAAAACGCGCCTACGTGCGCGACCATCTCGATCATCTGCGCAAAATCCTGATGTTCGAGCCGCGCGGCCATTACGACATGTACGGCGCTTTGCTGGTCGAGCCGGACCTGCCCGGCGCGGACATGGCGGTGCTGTTCATGCACAATGAAGGCTATTCCACCATGTGCGGCCACGCGATCATTGCGCTCGGCCGCTATGCCGTGGACAAAGGCCTGGTCAAGGCCCAAGAGCCTGTCACGCGCATCAACATCGAATGCCCGTGCGGCATGGTGGTGGCCGATGTGGAAGTGACAAACGGCAAGGCCGGACGCGTCAGTTTTGAAAGCGTCCCGGCATTCCTGTTCGCCCGCGACTTGCGCCTTGACCTGCCCGGTTACGGCGAAATCACCTATGACATCGCCTATGGCGGCGCGTTTTACGCATTGGCTGATTGCCATCAATTTGGCCTCCAATTCGGCTTATCGCCCGCGCGCAATTTCACCGATGCCGCCGATGCGCTGACGCAGGCCGTCAAACAGGCGGTGCCACTCGCCCACCCGGAATTTGCCGATCTCGCCTTCCTTTATGGCTCGATCCTGACCGACGGGGCGACGGCAAAGACGCGCCGACTATCAACATCTGCGTCTTCGCCGACCGCGAAGTGGACCGCTCGCCCACAGGCTCCGGCGTCACCGCCCGGCTGGCGGCAATGGCGGCAAAGGGCGAAGCGGCGCTTGGCGAAGTGCGGACATTCGAAAGCATTACCGGCTCACAGTTCACCGGCGAAATCGCCTCGCACACTGCGTTTGGTCCGCACGAGGCGGTGACGGTGCGGGTTTCGGGACGGGCCTATTATTCCGGCGAGGCTACGTTTGTGGTGGAGGCGGATGATCCGCTTGGGGGCGGGTTTTTGGTGTGGTGAGAGTTGTATAACTCATTGATTTTGTTTGATAATTTTAGCAGTCACGACTGTGGATGCCGGGTCTCGCTGCGCGAACCCGGAACGACGGCGTGCGTGGGTGAGGCTTCCGGGTGAAGGGAAGGCTGGGTCGTCGGGACATGCCCGACGATGACGAGGTTTTTGGGTTTTGAATCTAAGTCGAGTTCATCAAATCCCGCGCCAACAGATGGCACTCTTTCAGCACATCATCGACATCGTGGATCGGGCGCTGTCGCCACCCGGGGGCGAGGCCGGGGCGGATGGGAGATTGGCGGAGGGGCTTGAAAGGCGCGTTTCGTGGCTGATTGAGTTTGGCTTGTTTCAGCTTGGCGTTGTTGCGGGCAAAGCGGCGGGCTTGGGATTGGATGCTTTCGAGCGCGCCTCGCAGCGCGCGCATGCGGATTAATAGCTGGGTGGCGTTGACGGGCAGGACGGGTGCCATGCTGTGGGGCTGGAATTCTTCGTGGTCGAAGTAGCCGTTTGGGAAGGCGGTGTTGTCGTCTTCGAAGGTGAAATGCTTGAGGGGGTCGAACAGGCAGAAGGTTGGTGTGCGTGCAGCGTTTGATGCAAAGCCCTGAAGGTTTGCGGGCAGCGGGCGCGAAGCACCCGGTTTCAGCACGAGATCCCATGCCGCGATGACGATGAGACGGCGCAGGGCCGATTCTGCCGGGCGCAAGATAGCCAAGATGGCGGCGTAGATGCTGCGGGGGAGATTTGCCGGTGCGGGCTGGCCATGCGCATTGCCGGTCGTGGCCGAAGTGAAAGCCGCAGCGCTGAACATCGCAAATAGCGCTGCCACAATGCGCTTGAGCGCAGTTTGGTTGCGGGTGATTGCAAGTGGCCAGTCCAACGGTTTTTAGCTCCCAAGTGTGTCGACCGGGGGATTATGTGTTGGGTTGGAGGGGTGTGGATAGATTTTTTTAAGATTGTTGTTTGGTTAGGTTTGAGGGGTGGTATTCTGGCGACCTCGCACTCCGCCGCGCCCCCCTCTGTCCTGTCGGACATCTCCCCCGCAGGTGGGGAGATCGGTGCTGCTCCGTCTGCTGCCAATCATTTTCGTTTACGCCAAGTGCCGACCTTGAAGATTGGCGAAAGCAGTCGCGCCATCGATCTCCCCACTTGCGGGGGAGATGTCACGAAGTGACAGAGGGGGGCGCGACGGAGTGCGATGCCGGGGCATCGCAGCGCAAAAAAACTCCCCACGCAATTAATCGCCATGCTTGCGGAGGCGCCGGTCTCTCCCCCGCCAATCGAACGACTCCGGAAGACGTTCCCGATGGAAGAGACAACTGCAGAGTAAATGAGGTGGGGAGGGGTGTGGATAGATATTTCTAATTGTTTTGCGTATGACACCGGTAGATTTGTACGAAAAAAATACGTGAGAAAATCAGAATTATTCGCACGCGTGAGCGAAGAGTTTTCACATTATTTTTGAACAAAGTCCCCAATAAAAGAAAATTAGAAACCCATCGCTAAAAGGTCAGGCCTATTAAGCCCTAACCTCTCAATTTCAAAGCAAATAAATGGCGCCTTTTGCCTTAAATATTCAATAGAAATATGCCCATTTGCATAATTTTTTACATATTCATCTCTTGACTCTAAAATTAAATCATCGTTGAGTTTTAATATTTCGATAGTTTGATTAAGTAAATTATTGGCACTGTGCGCATCAGGCACGATGATAAATAAACTGGGAAACCTCAATTCAAACATTCCGGCTTGTATATCGAAAGGGTCTATAATATTTCGAATACCTCTTCTTGCGTTTAGCCTTGAGCAAACAAACCGGAGATTACTCCATTCATAAGCTAAATTTGCATTGATCGATTTAGGCACAAAATGCTCAACAGAGTTGCCACCCGTGTCTAAAGCGATCCAGTGGTTTGTATAAGCACAGATGCATGAATAGGCTGCTCGCAGTTGCGGAATTGCTCTCCGCCAGTATTCTCTCCCATCGAAGGTGGCTCCAATGATAGAAGCAAGGGAGCCAACATAAGCTAACCCAGGTTGCCGCACAGCGGCATCAAAACTTGCTGGTTCAACTGCTTCACTAATTGGTAGCATCAGTAGGCCTACGATTATTGTAGTCACAAAAACGATTCCAGCGAACCCAAAACGGGTCGTCCTCAGGCAGAGTTGCACTCAGCGCACGGCTGGCTTTTTCCAAATCCGCTGGATCAACGACTGATCTAGCCAGCAATATTCTGGCAACACTAATCGCTTCTTCGGCAGGTTTTGATCGAGCTGTACCAAGGCCGAATACGTCTGATTCAAGCCAACTATTGACCGTTCCATGTTTTATGAAAGGTTGCGACGTCATCGAAATGTCGGCGCCTGAAAAGTTCATGACGTGTATTCGATCATTCTCTGAATCGAACTCAGATTCTAACGATGTCATCACTAATGGCGAATGTGTAGCGACATGCATTTGGAAGAGACTTGAAGGGGCTATCTCCTCGAGTGCTGCTAGTAGTGCGGGCACAATCCTCCTCTGCCATTTTGGATGAAGATGGGCTTCCACTTCGTCTAACAAAATAACAATTCGTTCAATTGAATCATCGGCTTGCCTGTCTTCTACGCGAAAAAACTCAAAATGCGCCCACACGAACACATAAGCAATTGAAACTGCCTTTTGAATGCCAGCAGAGAGGTATGGGAATGGAACATTGCCGTATGGCATCTTAATGGTGGGTATTTCTCGAAGGTCGCCATCGAGACGGGCGGGCGGGCCTAACCGAAGGGGCCGACCCTCCGGTGGTGACAAAGCTCTCAGGGCTTTTTCGAATACTGCTAATCGTCCGGGATAGCGCTCACTAAGGAGTTGCCATTGAGTTAGATCATGCAACAGTCCATTTGAAACTACCCTAGTCCTTCCGGCGAAATCTGTTTGGCTATATCCATTCCAAAGCTGCTCCCGATTGAGACGAATTAACCGCGGCGACTTTGCTTGGTCACTTAGTACAGATGGACCGGAAATAAACACTCCTCCGTCGAAAGCAAAATAAATAACAGGCGCTCGAAACTCGAACGATGGACGCTGCCAAGCATTTTCGATACGACTATATGGGGCAATCACATTCTGTTTATTAGAGCGGCTCATAACAAAGTCGATTCCTATTTCCGCTCTGTCATGTGATTTTAGAGGATCAGCAGGGTATGTCGTCCACACTCCAGTTAACGTCCACCAAATAATTTCCAACAAGAATGTTTTACCTAGGCTATTGTCTCCAGCTATTACATTTAGCCTATGGCTCGGTGTATAATTTATTAGGCCAAACGGGCCAACATTTCTTATTGAGATATTTGAAAGCATTGTGGCGTAGGCAGATGAATAATCCGCCGGATATCCAACTATATTTAAAATATCTCTATCGTCTGCGGGTTCAGCGCTTAAATCTATGGATCGATAAGAATTAACTCCATCAAATAGGCGTGTTATTTCTTCAGAATTTAAATCAAACTCTGTAATTATTCTCAAAATTAACGAATTGGCAGCATCTACTTCATTAATAGACTTAATTGAAGTTTTTCTATAAAACCAAACTGCCAAATCTAATAATGGTATCTTTTCTGACTTTAGGGCGATTCTTAGTGAGTCAAGCTCGCTTACATATTCGGTAGCCCACCCCCACCCATGATGTTCCTTTTCTCTAACGAATGCATTTCCAAATGTATCAGCAATAATTCTCTGCAGTGATGTACTATCGTATCTATCACTTACCCAATTTTTAGTGCTCTTAAAAGGGTTAAAATAGCCAGAAACTTGATCAAAAGAAAAATACTTCTGCAATATTTCTTCTTTTATTAATGAGTATTTAAATTCGGTCGTTTCCCCAATTGGAATATGTGCTTTCTTAAACCCTAAGAATGCATATCCAAAAAAAGGATGCACGCCCGAAAGACGGTCTAGCGAAGTTATTATCTGTGATAGCGAAGGGTACATTCTCACAATTCCGCCAGTTTCTTCGCGGCATACTCGCAGTATTGTGAATTCAGGTCGATCCCAAAAGCGCGTCTTCCTAAAGTCAACGCTGAAATAAGGGTGGTTCCGCTACCGCAAAACGGATCGAGAACCTCATCCTGCACATCAGTTGAGCATCTTATTGCGCGTGCAGCCAATGGCTCAGGGAAGGCTGCATTATGCAAGCCTTTTGAGGCGTTTGGTTTCACCGGAATTTTCCAAATATCTTCACTTCCGTCAAGCTCCGACCTATGGAATTTGTATTTTGGCTTCTTGGAAAACATAAATAGAAATTCGTAGGACCGCCAAGGTCTATCATGCGCGGTCGGTTCTGGAAGTCCATTTGATCGTTGCCAGATTATTGGTGACCGAAGCACCCAACCGTCAGATATCATACGAATTGCAACTCGCCATGGAATTCCGATGGTGGTCTTACGTGGAACTCCCAATCCCTTAGTATCTACTGCTCTGAGCCCAAATCGTCGCCCTTTGTTTTTAGTGTCATCTCCTTTTGGCAATCCTTTTGCGGAGTAATATGTGTCCCCCAGATTTAGGAAAAGAACTCCATCATCTCGTAACACACGTTGCACTGACAGCATTGCTGTAGAAATTGAGCTAACGTAACCCTCGATAGTAGGCTCAAGCCCAATTTGGCCTTCGACCTTGTAGTCTCTTTGCCAGTAGTAGGGAGGCGAAGTAATGACGCTTTGAAAACGAGATCGCTCCAGCGTATCTAGAATAGCTATTATGTCACCGCGCCTGACATGCCATTCCTGTGACAATTTCGATAATCCAGACCATTCCGTTATCGCCATTTGCACCCCAACACTGCAGAGTTCTCACAATATGAGTTTGATACTTCAGTCACCCATCTTCAACGCCTCAATAAACGCCTCCTGTGGAATCTCCACCTTGCCGAACTGCCGCATCCGCTTTTTGCCCTCTTTTTGCTTGTCGAGCAGCTTCCTCTTGCGCGAGACGTCGCCGCCGTAGCATTTGGCCGTCACGTCCTTGCGCAGGGCCGAGATGGTTTCGCGGGCGATGACTTTGCCGCCGATGGCTGCCTGGATCGGGATTTTGAACATGTGGTTGGGGATGAGGTCTTTCAGCTTTTCGCACATCACGCGGCCGCGCTTGTCGGCTGCGGTGCGGTGGACGAGCATGGAGAGGGCGTCGACCGGCTCTTCGTTGACGAGGATCGACATTTTGACGAGGTCGCCTTCCTTGTAGTCGGTCAGCGCATAGTCGAAGCTCGCGTAGCCTTTGGAGATGGACTTCAGCCGGTCATAGAAATCGAACACCACCTCGTTGAGTGGCAGGTCGTAGGTGAGCATGGCGCGCTTGCCGACGTAGTTTAGGTCAACCTGAACGCCGCGCCGCTCCTGGCAAAGTTTCAGGACGCTGCCGAGATAATCATCCGGCGTCAGGATCGTGGCGCGGATCCATGGCTCGTTGATGGCAAGGATCTGCATTGTGTCCGGCATGTCGGCGGGATTGTGCAACTCGATGGTCGATCCATCGCGCAGGTCAATTTTGTAAACGACGGACGGCGCAGTGGCGATGAGGTCGAGGTTGAACTCGCGCTCCAGCCGCTCCTGGATGATTTCAAGATGCAGGAGGCCCAAGAACCCGCAGCGGAAGCCGAAGCCGAGCGCGGCGCTGGTTTCCATCTCGTAGGAAAAGCTCGCGTCATTGAGGCGGAGTTTCCCCATCGCGGCGCGCAAATCCTCGAAGTCCGCAGCATCGACCGGGAACAGGCCGCAGAAGACGACGGGCTGCGCCGGCTTGAAGCCCTTGAGCATGTCCTTGGTTGGGCGTCTGTCCTCGGTGATCGTGTCGCCGACGCGCGTGTCGGCCACTTCCTTGATCTGCGCGGTGATGAAGCCGACCTCGCCGGGGCCAAGCGCATCGACGGTGACGATCTTCGGGGTGAATACGCCGGTGCGGTCCACCAGATATTTGGCGTTGGCACCCATCATGCGGATGGTCTGGCCCTTTTTGAGGATGCCATCGATGACGCGCACCAAGACGATGACGCCGAGATACGGATCGTACCACGAATCCACCAGCATGGCTTTCAGCGGCGCGGTCGCATCGCCCGAACGGGGCGGCGGCAGTTGCTTGACGATGGCTTCCAATACGTCCGGAATGCCAATGCCGGACTTGGCGGAGATGAGCACGGCTTGGGACGCATCAATGCCGATGACTTCCTCGACCTGCTCGCGGATGCGCTCCGGCTCGGCGGCGGGGAGATCGATCTTGTTGAGCACCACGACGATCTCGTGGTTGTTGTCGATCGCCTGATAGACGTTCGCCAGCGTCTGGGCTTCCACGCCCTGAGAGGCATCGACGACCAAGAGCGAGCCTTCGCACGCGGCCAGCGAGCGCGAGACCTCGTAGGCAAAATCGACGTGGCCGGGCGTGTCCATCAAATTCAGAATATAGGTCTCGCCGTCATTGGCCTTGTAGGTCAGGCGCACGGTCTGCGCCTTGATGGTGATGCCGCGCTCTTTCTCGATGTCCATCGAATCGAGCACCTGCTCGGTCATCTCGCGCGCCTCCAGCCCGCCGGTCTGCTGGATCAGCCGGTCAGCAAGCGTGGATTTGCCATGATCGATATGGGCGACGATTGAGAAATTGCGGATGTGGGAGAGGGGCGTTGTCATAGGCGCGCGTTTAGCGGGAGAGGGGCAATATGGCAAGGCGGCGTATTGTCCGCGCATCGAAATGCGTCCGTTCGCACCCTGATGGTTTGGGGCTGACCGGTTTACCGGACTGAGCCGCCGTGCGGACGACGACACTTTGGCGAGCGTCTGGCAATCAGCCCGCTAAATCGGATCCCTATTTTGGCGTTAAACGACGGCAGGCTTGGCGATTTTCACTTCAGTCAGAATATCGTCACATAGATCAAAAACTTTGTCGGCGATTCGCAGCGTATCGGGCCTGTGGGCGATAACTACACGCGTGATTTTCAATTGCGACAGATTGTTGTTTATTGACTGCTCCACTTGGATGTCCAGATGAGGCGTGCGCTCGTCCATGAACAAGATCTTTGGTTTCCGATACAGCGCACACGCGATCATGATCCGTTGTCTCTGGCCACCCGACCGAGCGCTGCCCATATCGCCGATCAGGCTTGCGAAGCCCATGGGCATTTGTGATATCTCAGAGTGAACACAAGGGCGGTCTCAAATTTGAGGTGCAACGGGCATCCGATTAAAGGATGCATTTATGGGCAGATATTACGAACATTTTGGCGCGATTGAGCGCAGTATTCGTATCAACACCAGCCTAAATGTTGATGCAGCGGGGAGGTTGTCAGAGCTCATCCAAAATCCAGCTGCACCTTCATCGACTTCGACCGGTCATTCGCCGCCTCAAACGCTGCCACTGCATCCGCCATCGGATAAACCCCGGTCAGCAATGGTTTCATATCCACACGCTTTTGGTTGATGAGGTCCACAGCCAGCGCGAACTCCTCGTGGAAACGGAAAGATCCGCGGATTTGCAACTCCTTGGAAACAATCAGGTTTTGCGGAATGGAAATATCGCCGCCAAGCCCAAGCTGCATGAGAACGCCACGCGGCTTCAACACATCGATGCCCGCGCGAAGGCCGCGTTCATTGCCGGATGCTTCAAACATCACGTCAAACGAGCCCTTGTTGGCGCCGTAAGCGGCCAGCGCTTCGGGATGTTCGGCCACATTGATGACGCGGTCAGCGCCCGCCTTGAGCGCCAGTTTCAAAACCCCGTCCATCACATCGGTCGCAACAATCTCCTGCGCCCCGTGCACCCGGGCAGCGACAATACACAGCGTTCCAATCGGTCCGCAGCCGGTCACCAGCACACGCTTGCCAAGCAGCGAGCCGGCACGGTTCACCGCATGCAAGGTCACGGCAAAAGGTTCGGCAAACGCCGCCTCATTGATCGACACATCGTCGGCCACCTTGTGGCATTGCCAATGGTTGGCAACGAGCGCTTGCGAGAACGCGCCTTGCACGTGCGGCATCCGCATCGCCGAACCATAGAAGCGCATGTCGAGGCACTGGTTTTGCTGGCCCTTCAGGCAATAAATGCATTGATTGCAAGGCTTGGACGGCGATACCGCCACCCGGTCTCCGATTGCCAGACTCGAAACACCTGCACCCAGCGCAGTAACAGTACCTGCAATTTCATGGCCCAAAATCATCGGCTCTTTCAGCCGGATCGCGCCGAAGCCGCCATGATTGTAATAGTGCAAATCCGAGCCGCAAATGCCGCCAACCTGAATGGCAATCCCGACCTCGCCGACACCAGCAATAGTGGCTTCCCGCTCTTCAACGCGCAGATCCTTGGGTCCGTGAATGACGACAGCCTTCATCGGATTTCTCCCTCATTCCACCGGGGTCAAAAGCGGCGCGCCTGCAAAGTGCGCGGCAAGATTGTCCCGCACCAATTGGCCCATCGCCTTGCGGGTCTCAACTGTTCCAGAGGCGTGGTGCGGCTGCAAAACGGCATTGTCGAGCGTAAAGAAAGCCGGATTGATGTTCGGCTCATTCCAGAACACGTCGAGCCCCGCGCCCTTGATGGACTTGTCCTGCAAGGCTTTGAGCAGCGCCGGTTCATCCACGGTCGTGCCGCGCGACACATTGACCAGAATGCCGTCCGGCCCGAGCGCCGCCAGCACCTCTGCATTGATGATATTCTTCGTCGACTCGCCGCCGGAGAGCGTCACAATCAGAAACTCGCTGTCACGCGCCAGCGCCAAAAGATCCGGCTCAAACCGGAGCGGCATCCCGTTTTTTTCCGACCGGGCGAAATAGGAAATCTCGCAGTCAAACCCCCGCAGGCGCTTGGCCACGGCGACACCAATCCGGCCCATGCCGACAATGCCGACTTTCTTGCCGGAAACGCGCGTGACCAATGGCAACCCGCCCTTCGGCCAGTATCCATTGCGCACCAATCGGTCGCCTTGCGGCACACGGCGGGCGGTCGCCAGAAGCAATGCCACACCAAGGTCCGCGACATCATCCGTTAACACATCCGGCGTGTTGGTCACCTTGATGCCGCGTGAGCGGGCGTAAAGCAAATCCACACTGTCAGTGCCGACCCCGAACACGGACACGATTTCCAGATTGGGTAGCGAGCCCATCAATGTAGCGCTCGCGCCAAGATCGCCGCGTGTTGCTATTGCCCGGATATTGGCGGCGTTTTCAGCGATGAACGCGTCCTTATGGGCCACGTCGAACAGGCAGAGCAGCTCATATTGGCTGGCCAACGCATCCATGTCCCACTGTGGATAGACACCGGTCATCAGGACCACTGGACGCGCGCTTGAACCGGACATGATGCCTCCCAACACTTTAATCTTGATTATGTTATCGCTAACATTTATGTCAAGCCCATTCGCTGTGGTAAGGTCTCAGCGTGGTTTCAGGGTAATTCAATGAGCAAACTGTTTGACTTGACCGGAAAGCGCGCTTTGGTCACCGGATCAGGCCAGGGCATCGGGCTGGCACTTGCGGAAGGCTTGGCAGCGCATGGCGCGGAGATCGTCCTGAATGGCCGCACAGGCGGTCCTGTTGAGGTTGCTGCGGCGCGGCTGAAGATGTCTGGTGCAAAGGTCTCAATCTCACTGTTCGATGTCACAGATGGCGAAGCGGTCGCCAAGGGCGTCGATGATATTGAGGCAACGCTTGGGCCTATAGACATCCTTATCAACAATGCCGGCATGCAGTTTCGCGCGCCGCTCGAGGATTTTCCCGCTGACAAATGGCAGCAACTTCTGCAGACAAACATATCGAGTGTCTTTTTCACTGGTAAAGCCGTTGCACGCCACATGATCAAGCGCGGACGCGGCAAGATCATCAACATCGCTTCTGTGCAGAGCGAACTCGCCCGCCCGAACATTGCGCCCTACACCGCCACCAAAGGCGCGGTGCGCAACCTCACCAAAGGCATGGCAACCGACTGGGCCAAACACGGTCTCAACATCAACGCCATTGCGCCGGGCTATTTCAAAACCCCGCTCAATCAGGCGCTGGTAGACAATCCCGAATTCTCCGCATGGCTTGAAAAGCGCACCCCCGCCGGTCGTTGGGGCAATGTCGATGAACTGATCGGCGCGGCGGTATTTCTCGCCTCCGACGCTTCCACCTTTGTGAATGGACATGTGCTCTATGTCGATGGCGGCATCACAGCCTCGCTCTAAGCTCCCCCCGCTCATTGTCATGGGCGTCTCAGGCTGCGGTAAATCGAGCGTCGGCGAGGCTGTGGCGGCGCATTTTGCCGTGCCGTGCATCGAGGGCGACGCCATGCATCCGCCTGAAAATATCGCCAAGATGAGCGCCGGAATGCCACTCAACGATGATGATCGCTGGCCTTGGCTTGATGCCTTGTCCTGTCGTCTAAAGGCGGAAGCGGCGCAGAACGGCGGTGCGATAGCCAGCTGTTCTGCGCTGAAAAAGACATACCGGGACCGGCTTCAGGCTGGTTCAGGCGAGGAAACACGCTTCATTTTCCTCGATTGCAGCCGGGAAACGCTGGAACGCAACCAATCATTGCGCAAAGGCCACTTCATGCCACAGTCCTTGCTCGACAGCCAATTGGCAACGCTGGAGCCGCCTTATGATGAAGGCCGCGCCATCGTGATTGATGGCAACCAGCCGTTCGATGCCGTGATACGCTCGATTGTTGCCAAGCTAGAACAAGGAGCCTGACATGGCCGACAGCAAGGTCTCAGTCGCCGTCATCGGCGCAGGCATCATGGGCAGCGCCATCGCCACGCGATTGATCGAATGCGGTCTGGATGTGCAGGTCTTTGACCTCGACACGGACAAGGTCGCAGCGCTTGTGGCCAAGGGCGCTGTTGCATCCGCCACCGTCTCAGACGCCACGCGGGACAGCAGCTTCATCGTGTTGAGCCTCAACCACGCCAGCATCGTCCGTTCTGTCGTGTTCGGAAACGACGGCGTTGCCAGCGCCGCCTCGCCGGAAAAACTCCTCATCGACATGAGCTCGATTGACCCCGGCGACACACGCACAATGGCTGCGAAACTCAGGTCTGAAACTGGTATGGCATGGGTCGATTGCCCGCTGTCCGGCGGCGTGCCGGGGGCGCTGGAAGGCAGGCTCACCATCATGGCCGGCGGCGACCGGCAAGACTTCGAGCGCGCCCGCACCGTCATGCAGCACCTTGCTGCCAATTACACTTTGATGGGTCCGAACGGTGCCGGCCAAACTGTCAAGCTGATCAACCAGCTGTTCTGTTCCGTGCAGTTTCAGGCCGTGGCCGAAGCTGTGAAGCTGGCCGAAGCAGGCGGCGTTGACGCCTCCGCCATACCCGCAGCGCTCAAGGGCGGTCGTGCCGATTCGGCCATCATGCAGGAATTCATGGCTAAGTTCGCCCGGCGCGATTACACGTTGACAGGACGCATCGACAACATGATGAAGGATCTGGATTCGCTGCAATCCTTCGCCCTGTCCACGCGCACCCCGCTGCCAATGACGGGCCAACTGATCGAGATTCACCGCCTTCTTTGTGCTGCGGGTTTAGGGCCAAAAGACTCTGCCGAAATGATGAGGTTGCTCGACGGCGACTTGTCCTGATCTGTCGATTTGGTGCGCCGCCACATAAAATCACTGTTGACTCATAGCGAATGTTATCGATAACATAGCGCAGATAATGGCGTGCAAATGCCGTTTTGCCGGTCTTTGGGAGGATAAGGCGCGTTGCAGGAAAACCTGATCCAGTTCAGGAACATCACCAAGCGCTTTGGCGGCACCAACGCGCTGAGCAATGTTTCGCTTGATCTGAGACAGGGCGAAATCCTCGCGCTGCTCGGTGAAAATGGGGCCGGCAAATCAACACTGATCAAGACACTCGCGGGTATCCATAAGCCAGATGAAGGCGAAATCCTGTTTCGCGGCGAGCCGTATTCACATCGTCCACCCAAGCCCAACCAGCGCCAGAAGGTCGCCTTTATCCATCAGGATTTGGGCCTGATCGAATGGATGACCGTCGCTGAGAACGTCGGTCTGGCCCAAGGCTTTTCGCTCAAGAACAGATTGATCGACTGGCGTGGTACTGAAGAACGCGCCAAGGCGGCACTGGAGCTGGTCGGCTGTGACTTCGATCCGACAAGCCGCGTACAGGATTTGAGCCGCACAGAAAAATCACTGGTCGCCATTGCGCGCGCGCTGGCAGTCGAAGCCGATGTGCTGGTGCTGGACGAGCCGACTGCAAGCCTTCCGGCAGACGAGGTCGAGAGGCTGTTTGCGGCGCTACGTCCGCTCAAAGCGCGCGGCGTCGGCATGATTTACGTCTCGCACCGGCTGGACGAGATTTTCAAGATCGCCGACCGCGTGGCGGTCCTTCGTGACGGCAAACTGGTGGGAGCAAAACCGGTTGCCGAAACATCGTCACGCGACCTTGTCGAGATGATTGTGGGCCGCGCGACATCTGAATTGTTCGTCAAGGCCAAGACAAGCGCAGGAGCCGTGCGCCTTGCCGTTTCCAAGCTGACGACCAGCGATGCCGGGCCAGTGTCGTTCGAATTGCGTGAAGGCGAACTGCTCGGCCTCGTCGGCCTGCGCGGCGCAGGTCAGGAATCTGTCGGCAGGGCCTTGTTCGGTGCCGAACCTTGCACCGGTTCAGTCAAACTCAACGGCCAGTCACCGGACCTTTCCTCCACGATCTCTGCCATGAAATCCGGCATCGGCCTCATCGCCCGTGATCGCACAGAAGAGTCCGTTGCCCTGTCATTGTCGATCCGCGAGAACATGTTCATGAATCCGGGCGCATCCGGGCGCGGGCTGTTCTCATTCATGACGCCGCACCACGAAGCCGACAAGACCCGTGTTGCAGGCGCGACCCTCGGCCTTCGCCCCAACGATCCGTCTCTGCCCATAGAGGCGCTTTCCGGAGGCAATCAGCAAAAAGTCGTCGTTGGCCGCTGGGTGCTGACCGGCAGAAAACTGCTGATCGCTGAAGACCCGACTGCCGGCGTCGATGTTGGCGCCAAGGCGGAGATCTACAAACTCATCGCCGGTGCGCTCGAAGCCGGCTTGGCGGTGATTGTGGTCTCGACCGACTTTGAGGAGGTCGCCCACATTTGCCATCGCGCACTGGTCTTCTCGCGCGGGCGCATCGTGCAGGAACTGCAAGGCGACCGGTTGACCACTGCCTCGCTTATCCACGCGGCCTCGGCCTCAGAAGCTGCATGATGAACGGGAATTTGCGATGAACTCGATCCAATCGACCGCCCTTGAGCCGACAAAAAGCGAGCTTGCCGGACTGACATTCGGCCAGAGGCTGGGACGGCTTATTCCTGTTTACGGTCTGGTGATTCTGACTGCCTTTCTGATCATCCTGTTTTCAGTGATGCTGCCCAACACCTTCCCGACGTTGCTCAACTTGCGTTCGATCATTTCTGACAAAGCGATCATCGCGTTGCTGTCACTTGCAGCCATGATCCCGATGGCGTCTGGCCGCATTGACCTGACTGTCGGCTACGGCATTGTGTTGTGGCACATCCTGGCAATCAGTCTGCAAACCGCCTACGGCCTGCCATGGCCTCTCGCTGTGCTGATTGTTCTTGTTCTCGGCGCGTTCACCGGCTTTCTCAACGGTCTTTTGGTCGAAGTTGCCAAGATTGACAGCTTCATCGCGACGCTTGGCACAGGCACGATCCTTTATGCTCTGGCGCTTTGGTATACCGGCGGGCGGCAGGTCGTCGGTGAACTACAAGACGGCTTTCTGGCACTGAATGGCACCATGTTGTTTGGCCTGCCGATCACCGGCTTTTACGTGCTCATCATCGCGTTTGCGATGTGGCTGATCCTCGAATACACGCCAGTAGGCCGCTATCTTTATGCCATTGGCGCAAACCCCAAGGCGGCTGCACTCAATGGCATTCCCGTGCAGAAATTCGTCATGGGCGCGTTCATAACCTCAGGCCTTTTGGCCGCGCTTACAGGAGTCCTGCTCGCGTCAAAACTGCGCATCGGCCAAGCCAGCGTCGGGCTGGAATACCTCTTGCCTGCGCTTGTCGGCGCATTCCTCGGCTCCACCACCATCAAGCCCGGACGCGTCAATGTCTGGGGCACCATGATCGGCGTCATCATTCTGGCTGTCGGCATTTCCGGCATCCAACAATTCGGCGGTTCGTTCTTTGTCGAGCCGCTGTTCAACGGCGTCACCCTGCTCGTTGCCATCGGCATCGCAGGCTACGCCCAACGAAAGCGCGGGGCAGTTGTCAAACAGCCCCGGCCAATCCAATCCCTGACCAGTGACACCACTTCTCAGGGCTGACTTCAATCTTTCAACGGGAGGACTACCATGATCCGCAGAGACATTTTGAAATACGGTGTTGCCGCGCTGGCAATGACCATTGCCCTGCCAGCCTTCGCCGACGCGATGGCCGATGCACAAGCCGTTGTCGACAAATATGCCAGCAAGGTCGAGAAGTGGGACGGCCCGACCAGCGGCCCCAAGGGCGCAGAGGGCAAAACCATCGTCATCCTCGCGGGCGACCTGAAAAACGGCGGCATCCTTGGCGTTTCCAAGGGCGTTGAAGAAGCCGCAGCGGCACTCGGCTGGACCGTCAAGACGCTCGACGGCGCAGGGTCAATCGGCGGACGCACGGCAGCTTTCGGCCAAGCGATGGCGCTGAAGCCGGACGGCATCATCATCAACGGCTTTGACGCCGTCGAGCAGAAGCCGGCCATGGAAGCGGCAATGGCCGCCAAAATTCCAATGGTCTCCTGGCACGCAGGTCCGGGCGTCGGCCCAATTGACGAAGTTGGCGTGATGGCCAATGTCGGCACAGACGCGATGGAAGTGTCCAAGGCCGCTGCTGATTGGGCCTACATCGATGCCAAGGGCAAGCCGGGCGTCATCATCTTCACTGACTCGACCTACGCCATCGCCATTGCCAAGGCAGACCGGATGAAGAAGGAAATCGAGGATCTCGGCGGCACAGTGCTTGAATATGTCGATACGCCGATTGCTGAAACCTCGCAGCGCATGCCGCAACTCACCACCTCGCTTTTGCAGAAATATGGCGACGCGTGGACTCACTCGCTGGCCATCAACGATCTCTACTATGACTTCATGGGCCCATCGCTCGCCGCGGCTGGCAAGAAGGGCACCGATGCGCCGATCAACGTTGCTGCTGGCGACGGTTCGGAATCAGCCTACCAGCGCATTCGCAAGGGCGAGTTCCAGAAGGTCACAGTCGCCGAGCCGTTGAACCTCCAGGGCTGGCAGCTTGTCGATGAGCTCAACCGCGGCATGGCCGGTGAAAAATGGTCCGGCTATCTCTCGCCGCTCCATGTTGTGACAGCAGCCAATGTCGAGTTCGATGGCGGCCCGAACAACGGCTTCGACCCGGGCAATGGGTATCGCGACGAATACAAAAAAATCTGGGGCAAATAAGAATTTGCCCTGATGGCCAGCTAGCGGCGTCTTGCTGTGCGCCGGTGCTCACGTACCCAAAAGTACGCTCCGCTCCGGTGCTCACAAGCCACCGCTATCTGACTCATCAAGCCAAATTCTTGGCGCGAGCTTGAACGAAAAAGACCGGGCAGCATTCGTGCTGCCGGTTGAACCTACTGTTGTCGAAAGTCCGTTCATGATTATTCGTTATGCGTTGTTTGAAGGCACCATTCATGAAGGGCGCGAGGCGGAGTTTCGCGCGTTTGTGAAAGAACGTCTCGTGCCTTTGTGGACGCAATTTCCGGGCGCAGAGGAAGTGCGGGTGCTGGATGGTCTGGACCGCGACGACGGCGCGCCGGTCTATGCCATGGCGCTTGCGATCCGCTATCCGGGCATGAGCGCCTTGGAAAAAGCGCTTCAATCAGATGTCCGGTTTCAGAGCCGGGAGGTGACTGGAGAGTTGCTGAAACTGTTTACCGGCAAGGTCCATCATCACCTCTTCTCAGCCAATGAGTATGCGCCGGCTTGATCTCTTGTCTAAAAACTCACATTCTTCTTGACGGAACCGGACCGGGCGGAGCTCAATTGTGGTGCTGGCAGAAAAGGCGTTTGACATGAAGGCCCCGCGTTTACGGTTTCACGGAGCGGCCCAGTCCGTTACCGGATCCTGTTTCGAGATAGAAACAGAAAAGTCGCGCATTCTGATTGATTGCGGCATGTTCCAGGGCTCCAAATCCGAGCGCGAATTGAACTATGGCGCCTTCCCGTTCCCGCCCGACCGGATCGACGCTGTCGTGCTCACCCATGCCCACATCGACCACAGCGGCCTTCTGCCCAAACTCGTCAAGCACGGCTTTTCCGGTCCAATCCACGCGACGCCGCCGACGGTGGACCTTTGCTCTGTGATGCTGCCGGATTCGGCGCATATTCAGGAAATGGAAGTCGAAAACCTCAACCGCCGCAATGCACAGCGCGGTCGCGATCTCGTTGAGCCGATTTACACAAAGGATGACGCCGCCGCCTGCATGTTGCTCTTCCGCGCATCGGACTATGACGAATGGTTCAAGGTGTCCGATGATATACGCGCCCGCTTCTGGAATGCAGGGCATCTTCTGGGGTCGGCGTCAGTCGAGCTTGAAATCGGCAACATGGATGCCACCAGGCCAATGCGCCTGCTCTTTTCCGGAGACCTCGGCCCACAGCACAAGCTGCTGCAACCCGATCCGCGCGCGCCTGCCGACCTCGATTACCTGATCTGCGAATCCACCTACGGCGACCGCGAGCGCGGTGAAGTGACACCGGACAGCCGCAGGTCCTTGCTGCAAGCCGAAGTCAAGCGTGCCGCCGATATGCGCGGTCCTTTGATCATCCCGTCCTTCGCAGTCGAACGGACACAGGAACTGCTCGTTGACCTGCACAGGATGATGCTGTCCGGCGCGGTACCGCCTGCGCCAATTATCGTCGATTCACCGCTCGCCACGCGCGCCAGCGCAATATTCGAGCTGCATGCGAGCGAAATCGACGAGGGTGCAGCCTTGGTCAAAGCGCTGAACTCTGGCGACATTCGCTTCACTGAAACCGTCGAGCAATCCAAGGCCGTCAACAAATTGACCGGATACCTCATCATCATCGCCGCTTCAGGCATGTGCGACGCGGGCCGTATCCGCCACCATCTGAAAAACAATCTCTGGCGGCGCAACGCCACCATCCTGATGGTCGGCTTTCAGGCGCAAGGCTCTCTGGGCCGCATCCTGTTGGATGGTGCCGAGCGTGTGCGCATCCAGGGCGAGGAAATCCAGGTCAAGGCCACAATCCGCCAGCTTGATCTCTATTCCGGCCATGCCGATGCCACTGAACTTGTAGACTGGGTACGAGAGCGCATGCCGGTCTCGCGCGGAATTTTCCTGTCACATGGCGAGCTGCAAGCCATGGGCGCGTTGAAGGCGCGGCTCGGCACGCTCGTTGCGCCGGACCGGATAGTGATGCCACAGCTTGACGAGGGGTTCGACCTTGGCGAGCACGGCGCGCACCACGCCGAGGAAGGCAGGACACCCCGTCTGCCGCCAGAGAAAGTCGCGCATCTCGACTGGCACAATGATTTGTCAAAGCTGTTGTTGGACGTCAATGACGCCATTTTAAAGCAGGCCGACGAGCGTGGCCGCCACACCATCATCCGTCGGCTTCGCCGCGCTTTGCCTGAGCCGGAAAATTGAGCGGGTTGAGATGCCGGGCAATTGTATTGCAAATCAGGGTGCGATGCGCACCAGGACAAGTTTCTTTTGATCGCCCTTGGAATAGTTGATACCCTCAACCGTACCGGTGTTGGAAAGCATCATTCGCGGCGGCAGCTGTGCCTGAAGTTCGCTGCGCGTGTCCACTGGCAAGACCGCGACATTGCACTTCGGTGACGCTGCAAGATGCGCGGCTGCGCCTTTGATGTCTGTCAGACGCGTAGCTGTTCCGGCAAGGAACACCAGACTGGGTTCATGAAAGTCCACCGACGCCAGCAGCGAGTCTGGGCATGGCTTGGCAGCGTCAAAGGCCGAGACGATTTGCGGGCTGATCCACAGCGTCGTCATGGTCGGCAGCACTGACGCTGTGAAGACGCCCATGAACGCAACGGCTGCGGCAGATGCGCTGCCAATCCGGACCAACGGCGTCAACGGCAAGCGCTCCGAAATGTGAAGACCGGATGCAAGCCACCCCGCGATGAGCGCCAGCATTGCCGCCAGAATGCCTGTGACTGATATCGACCCCGTAAACCAGGGCACACCAAAAGCTGCGGCAGCAGCAAATCCCAGCGTCATCACAGCAAGACCGACGAGGGTCAATCGGCTGAGCCAGAGTTGCCATGTCTTGAGCGCCCCCTCCTTGCCATCGGCTGTGAACAGCACCCATACTCCTAGCAGCAGCAGTGCGGGATAGGCTGGCAGCGGATAGTGCGGCAGTTTGGTCGGCGTGAATTCGAGGATCAGCCATAACGGGACATACCAAGCCAAGAGGAACAAGAGTTTTGGCTCGCGGAACCGGTTCAGCGCTTTCAGTCCGCCATTGATGGCGATCAGCGCGAAGGGCCACATGTAGAGCGAGTAGGTCAGCACATAATAACCGGGCGGCGCACCATGCGATTCGGCTCCGGCAGCGACCTTACCGAGCATATCCTTGCCGACGGACTCAGCCCAGAACGCGCCGCCGGATATGATCGAAATGGCAGTAAACCACGGCAGGACGAGGACCGCCAGAACGCCGAGCCCGCGCAATGGCTTGAGGTCGCGCATCCATGCGCGCTCCCGGTCAAACAGCGCAATGCCAACAAGCGTCAGCCCGGCGACCAGCGGCGTGATCGGGCCTTTGACAAGAATGCCCGCACCATTGGCGAGCCAGAACGCCCACCACCAGACCCGGTTGGTTGGTTTGGCCAATTTGTTGTTGATGTAAAACCGCGCCAAAGCCGCCTGCGAAATCAGCGTCACGGCCAGCAGGGTCGCATCGGTCTTTGCCAGCCTAGCTTCAAAGCCGAGGCCGAAGATACCCGCCATCATCAAACCGGCGGCAAGTCCGGCAACAGGCCCGAACAGGAAACTGCCGAGCGAGGCAATTGTCAAAACAGCGGTGATCCCGGCAGCAACCGAAACCAGCCGGTAAGCCCAAATCTCCGCCTCCGCGCCTTGTCCGGTCAGCTTCACAGCCGCCGCTTGAAGCCAGTATATCCCGGCAGGTTTCTTGTAGCGGTGCACATCCTGGAAACGGATGTCGATATAGTCGCCGCTTTCCATCATCTGTTTAGTTGCCTGCACAAAGCGGGCCTCATCGCGGTCAATCGGTGGCAGCGAAGCAATTCCCGGCAGGAATGCGAACAGGCAGAAAGCAATGAGCAGCAGATTGTGCCGAGTGGAGACAGACAGCGATCGCAACACGTCAGCCAAGGGTCAATCCCTTTTCCCGCCATAGATCAGCATCAGATTGCGCGCATAGATGAACAGGCCAAGTGATTGACCGGCAATGAACACCGGATCCTTGCGCTGGATGGCATAGATCAACAAAAGCACGCCGCCGCCGATGGAGAAAAACCAGAACGCAATCGGCATCACTGATTTTCCGGCCTTTTCCGAAGCCAGCCACTGCACGACAAAGCGCATGGTGAACATTGCCTGCGCCAGAAAGCCGAGCGCAATCCATCCGTT
>JANPEK010000139.1:0-5963 GCA_031422915.1 Phyllobacteriaceae bacterium
CCGCAAGGTCCATCAGCCGCTCAACAGTGATCTTCGACAACCGCTCCATCAATTCCTCATTGGGAACCGGACGGCCAAACAGCATGATCTGTCGGGCAATCTGGCCCGCCCGCGAGGCTGCACTCTCGCCGGACATCAACAAACTGGCGCGATACTGCGCGCGAGCGCGGTCAACTTCCTCTTGGCGGATATCCAGCGACGCGCGCTTCAACTCTTCAAGTATTACCGGAATCAGCTTCGGCAGATCCTCTGCTCCCGTCGCCGCATGGACCCCGAACAGGCCGGTGTCCGAAAATCCCCAGTGAAACGAATACACCGAATAGCAAAGCCCGCGCTTCTCGCGCACTTCCTGAAACAGCCGCGAAGACATGCCGCCGCCAAGAATCATCGATAAAAGCTGCGACGCATAGAAATCACGCACATGATAAGCGCGGCCCTCAAAGCCGATCAGAACTTGCGCATCCATCAGGTCGCGCTCTTCGCGGAAGTCACCGCCGATGTATCGCGATGGTTCTGGAACGAGCGCTTCAGATGTCGGCTGGAATGTGCCAAGCCGCTTCTCTATCTCTGCGACAAACCGCTCATGATCAATCGCACCGGCAGCCGAGACCACCATCCGCTCTCCGGCATATTGCCGGTTGATGAAACTCTGCAGTTGCGCAGACGTAATCCGCTCCACGGAAGCCGGAGTGCCAAGGATTGCCCGTCCGATGGTCTGCTTTTGAAACGCAGTCTCGGTAAAATGGTCGAAAACCACATCGTCCGGCGTGTCATGTGCAGCACCAATTTCCTGCAAAACAACATGCTGCTCGCGCTTCAACTCCTTTTCGTCAAAGTTCGAGTCGGTCAGAATGTCAGACAGAATGTCGATGGCAAGCGGCATGTCATCCTTGAGCACGCGCGCGTAATAAGACGTCGTCTCAACACTGGTCGCCGCATTGATCTCGCCGCCAACATCTTCAATGTCTGAAGCGATCTGCGCCGCAGTTCTTTTTCCGGTCCCCTTGAACGCCATATGCTCGAGAAGATGGGCGATGCCGTGCTCCTCGTCTGTCTCGCTGCGTGAACCAGACTTTACCCATATCCCCAGCGCAACGCTCTCGATCAGTGGAATGTTCTCGGTCGCGACGATGATGCCATTGTCGAGCTGGCTTACATTCACTCCCATGTGCCGGGATACTCCCTATTTCGCCACGCGGGCGTTTTCCTCAATATGCCTTTGCACCAATTCTTGCTGCGAGGGAAGAACTGTAAACCGCTCTTCGCGCTGCATCAGGTCTGCAAGAAAGTCAGGCAAAATTGGTTGAACCCCGCATGCAGCCTTGACCGCATCCGGAAACTTCGCCGGATGCGCGGTAGAAAGCACCACCATCGGCGTCGCAGTCACTGCCTGCTGGCGCGCAACCTTGATGGCGACCGCAGTGTGCGGGTCAGCAAGATAGCCGTTGGTATCCAACAAAGTCCTGACGGTATGCGCTGTCTCTTTCACGGTCGAACGGCCCGCAGAGAATTGCTCACGAATGGCCGACAACGGGTTGTTTTTTATGCTGAAACTGCCGGACTGCGAAAGACCTGCCATCATGGTGCGGACTGCGCCAGCGTCGCGTTCATGCGCCTCGAACAGCAACCGCTCAAAGTTCGACGAAATCTGGATGTCCATCGATGGTGACGTGGTTTGCGTCACGCCGCGCATTTCGTGAGCGCCTGTTTCCAATGTGCGGGCAAGGATATCATTGTCGTTGGTCGCAATGACCAGCCGCTCGATCGGCAAGCCCATCTTCACGGCGCAATAGCCGGCGAAAATATCTCCGAAGTTTCCTGTCGGCACAGTAAACGAAACAGCCCGATGTGGCGCGCCGAGTGAAATGGCGCTGGTGAAGTAATAGACGGTCTGCGCCATGATCCGTCCCCAGTTGATCGAATTGACGCCCGAAAGCTTCATCCTGTCACGGAACTTGTGGTCATTGAACATGGCTTTGACCAGCGCCTGACAATCATCGAAATTGCCCTCTACCGCGAGCGCATGGACATTTGACGCCGTCGAAGTCGTCATCTGCCGCTGCTGCACAGCGGACACTTTGCCGTGCGGAAAGAGGATGAACATGTCGGTGCGCTGCCGACCCGCAAACGCATCAATTGCCGCGCCGCCCGTATCACCCGATGTTGCGCCGACGATTGTCGCCCGCTCGTCCCGCTCGATCAACACATGGTCCATCAACCTTGCCAAAAGTTGCATCGCCACATCTTTGAATGCCAAAGTCGGCCCGTGAAACAGCTCGCAAATAAACTCATTCGGACCGGATTGAACCAGTGGACAAACGGCATCGTGCCGGAATGTCGCATAGGCTTCATCAATCATGGCCCTGAATGTTGCAGGGCTGATTTCATCGCCGACAAACGGCTGCAATACAGCAAACGCGATGTGCTGATAGCTCTTGCCAGCCAGCGCAATGATGTCGGCTTTGGAGAAGTGCGGCCATGTTTCCGGCAGGTAAAGCCCGCCATCACGCGCAAGGCCGGCGAGCAGTGCATCTGAAAATCCGAGGACTGGAGCCTCGCCACGTGTGGAAATATAGCGCACTGAGCTGTTCCTTGAGACAGAAGACTTGAGCCGGACCCGTTATCGCGTGTAGCAATAGGACAAGGCTGCCGGAAAAGCGCCGGTTGGAAAGCCCGACCGTGTCGCATTTTCGCCGCGGCACCGCTATAGTCGAAAAGACGATGAAATGGAAAGTGGATCAATGTCGAGCGTGTCCGGACTGTCACTGAAGAGTTTTGTCGCCGTTCTTGCTGCCTGCGCCGCATTGGCTGCTTGCAATGCCGGAGGTGCTGGCTCGGCACTCGATCTCAATGCGGCAAAAGTCGAAACGGTACCTGCGGGGAAAGTTCTGCAGTCAGAGCTCACCGGCTTTTGTCCACAAGTCACTTTGCGCGAAGGCACAGCTTTTTTCACCACATACGAAAAGGGCGGCGAAGGCGATCCAGCCAGAGCGATTTATCAAGCATCCATTACTGAAACGACGCGCGGCTGCACAAGGCCCAACGGCATGGTCGCGATGAACATAGCGGTTGCAGGCCGCGTTGTCCCCGGGCCAAAGGCAAGCGGGGCGACTGTATCGATGCCAATCCGTGTCGCGATCACCGAGGGCGATGCCGTGCTTTATTCGCAGCTTCACCAATTCCAGGTGACCATCGTACCGGGACAGGCGGCAACGCAATTTGTCTTCAACGATCCAAACCCCTCCATTCCGCAGGCATCTGCCAAGGCAGTCACGGTGTTCGTCGGCTTCGACGAAGGTGCCCCGAAGGCCAAGAAGAAGGTTGAGGGCTGACGATAGCCCGAGATTCAATGACAACAGACCCGCAATGACAATAGATCCGCGGCTTCAATCATGGCTTGGCTTCCTTCGGGAAGCCTTGGACGATGCATCTTTTGTCCGGCTGCAACTCAACAAGCCGACAGACGATGCGGACGACCTGAAGACGGTCGATATTCGCCCGCTCATCATCAGGGGCGATCTGAAGCTGTCATTCACCTTTCACTACAAAACCAACGACATCGTCAAAAACTATACGTTTGACGAAAGCGCGGCGATGCTGACAGCGCTGTTGGCTGGAAAGTTTGCCAACGCCCGCATGTTCACACTGTCGACAGATCTCCAATTGTCACGCCAAGGCTCCGGTTACGCGCTCCATCGCCATGCTGCCACTGAAACCAAAACACCGGAGCTGGAGCATAACCGCGCAAAGCAGCACATTGTCAGCGGCGGCAAAAGCTGGATGCATGCGCTCGGTTTGACGGACGCCAAAGGCAATGTGCTGCCAAGCGCCCAGGACAAATACCGCCAGATCAACAAATACATTGAAGTGCTGGACAATCTCGTGAGGCAACTGCCTGACCGGGAAACGATCAGGGTTGCGGATATGGGGGCAGGGAAGGGTTATCTGACCTTTGCGCTTTATGACCATCTTGTAAACAGGCTCATGCGCAAGGCGAAAGTCACCGGCGTCGAATTCCGCCCCGACTTGGTCAAACTTTGCAATGACACCGCCCGCACTGCCGGGTTTGATGGGTTGAGGTTTGTCCAAGGCACAATTGAAGGCTACGACTGCAACGGCGCGGATGTCGTCATCGCCCTCCACGCCTGCGACACTGCAACAGACGACGCCATCGCTAAGGCAGTGCATGCAGATGCATCGCTCATCGTCGTTGCGCCGTGCTGCCACAAGCAGATCAGGCGCGAGATCGAAAAGAGTGGCAGGGCTGGAGTCGACAACCCGCTGGACTTTCTCATGAAATATGGCACTTACGTGGAGCGTGTCGCCGAGATGGTCACCGACGGAATGCGCGCCGAAATGCTGGAACTGTCTGGCTACAGAACCAACGTCTTCGAGTTCGTATCAGACACGCACACGCCGAAGAATGTCATGATCGTCGCGGTCAAACAGGCGCAGCCAACAAAGAACCTTGGACAGATCGCAGCATCAATCGAGGCGACCAAGGCGCAGTTTGGAATAGGGCGGCACTATCTGGAAGCGCTGTTGATTCAATAGCTCCTAATCATCCCGCCACTCGGCCATCGCCGCGATCACATCGGGCAGCAAAGCGTGGCGGTTGATTACCGTCTCGGCACCAGCTTCCGTCAGCCGGTCCGCATGGCCGGGAAACGTGTGCGACCCGCCGGTGAAACCGATGACGCGCATGCCCGCGGCCCGCGCGCCCTTGATGCCGTGCACGCTGTCCTCCACAACAATCGTGTTGCCTGCCTTCGCATTGAACACACTTGCGGCATGCAGGAACACGTTTGGATCAGGCTTGCCCTTCTTGCTGCCAACCTCATGGGCGGCAAAGATATGCGGTTCGAAAAGATTGAGAAGGCCGGTGCGCCCGAGTGAGATGCCAAGCCGCGCGCGGCTCGAATTGGAGGCGATGCACTTTGGCATCTTGATGCGTTTGGCAGCGCGGTCAGCGCCTTCGATCATCTCCAGCTGTGTCTCAAGCGCCATGTCAACCAGCCGGTCTGCCATGTCGATAAGCCCTGCCGAAAGTGGCACACCGGCGGTCTTTTCCACGTCGAACAGGATTTCCTTCCACGTCATTCCCGAGTAGCGCTCGGCCACCTCTTCCGCCGTGATGGCGACGCCTGCGTCAGTCAAAAGTTTTGCCTCAATCTTCGAAGCCAAAAACTCGCTGTCAACCAACACGCCGTCGCAATCAAAAATCACCAGTTCAGGCTTCTGCATCGTCTCGTCCTTTTGCGGGAAGGCGGCCCAATAGCCGAACAGCCGCGCGCGATCAAATGGAAACGCCCTTCACTTCAAATTAACCCTGTTCGGTAACCATGCAGCTCTCAAGTTGTGTATCCAGTTCAGTATGGTGAGTTCATGTCAGCCGTCCGTCTTGTCGCCGATCTCGGCGCGTCTCCGTCCAAATCCGAAAACTGGCTGAACACGATCCTGAAGGGCGATTGCGTCGCCGCGCTTGATGCGCTGCCGGACAATTCGGTCGATCTGATTTTCGCCGACCCGCCGTACAACCTCCAGCTCAATGGTGACTTGTTCCGTCCCGACCAGTCGATGGTGGATGCAGTGGATGACCATTGGGACCAGTTCGAGAGCTTCGTCGCCTACGACGCCTTCACCCGCGCGTGGATGCTCGCCGCACGCCGCGTGTTGAAGCCGAGCGGCTCAATCTGGGTTATCGGTTCGTATCACAATATTTTCCGGGTCGGCTCGATCATGCAGGACCTTGGCTTCTGGCTGCTCAACGATGTCGTCTGGCGGAAGAACAACCCGATGCCGAACTTCCGTGGCCGCCGGTTCCAGAACGCGCATGAGACAATGATCTGGGCCTCCAAGGATGCGAAATCAAAGGGTTACACCTTCAATTACGAGGCCATGAAAGCCTCAAACGACGATCTGCAAATGCGCTCCGACTGGCTGTTCCCGATCTGCACTGGCGC
>JANPEK010000140.1:0-5572 GCA_031422915.1 Phyllobacteriaceae bacterium
TCGTTCGGCGACCGCACGCTTAAGTGCAAGGTGCTCGAGCATTATGACTTCTCTGACACAGATATTTGTCTGATGTCGGCGGGCGGCAATGTCTCCAAGGAATGGTCGCCAAAGATCGGTGCGCAGGGCTGCATCGTCATCGATAACTCTTCGGCCTTCCGCTATGATTCCAACGTGCCATTGATTGTGCCGGAAGTGAACCCGGACGCGATCACGCAGTTTTCCAAGCGCAACATCATTGCCAATCCCAATTGCTCGACAGCGCAGATGCTGGTTGCGCTGAAGCCGCTGCATGATGCGGCGAAAATCACGCGCATCGTTGTCTCGACCTATCAGTCGGTATCTGGAGCGGGCAAGGAGGGCATGGATGAACTGTTCACGCAGACACGTGCGGTGTTTGTCGCCGACCCGGTCGAGAACAAGAAGTTCACCAAGCGCATCGCCTTCAACGTCATCCCGCATATCGATGTGTTCATGGAAGACGGCTATACCAAGGAAGAGTGGAAGATGGTCGCCGAGACCAAGAAGATGCTCGATCCGAAGATCAAGGTGACGGCGACATGCGTGCGCGTGCCGGTGTTCATCGGCCACTCCGAGGCGATCAACATCGAGTTTGAAAAGCCGATCTCGGCTGACGAAGCACGCGAAATCCTGCGCGATGCGCCGGGCTGTCTGGTGATCGACACCAAGGCAAATGGCGGCTATGCGACACCGATCGACTGCGCCGGCGAAGACGCCACATACATCTCGCGCATCCGAGAGGATGCGACTGTCGAGAACGGCCTCAATATCTGGGTGGTTTCCGACAATCTTCGCAAGGGCGCGGCGTTGAATGCGGTGCAAATCGCGGAATTGCTGGTGGCAAAGGGTCTGATTGCGCCGAAGAAGAAGGCGGCCTGACGAGCCCGATCTTGCAAATGGTAGGAAACTTGCCTACCGTTTGTTTCCCGGATTGTAGGAGACCTGCATGGCAAATGTCGAGAAGTTGAGTGTCGCCGTCACACCTGAAATGGCAGCACTGATGCGTGAAGTTGTCGATGCGGGCGAATATGCATCCACCAGCGAAGTGGTGCGGGACGCATTGCGGGAATGGCGCACGAGGCGTGACGAACGCTCTCGCGCCGTTGAGGAGTTGGGTCGGCTGTGGGACGAAGGAATTGCCAGCGGCCCGATGGTCGATGGCGAAGCGGCATTTGATCGTATTTTCGCGGCAATCGATAAGGCTGCACACTAGTGGCCTTCCGGTTGAGCGGTCTCGCAGAAAAAGACCTTCGAGATGTTGCGGTGTATATTGCTCGTGACAATCGAACTGCGGCACACAACTGGACAGCAAGCATAAAGGAAAAGTGCAAGCTTCCGGGCGAAATGCGGGACATTGGTGTACGGCGGGACGATTTGAGGGATGGTCTTAAAACCTATCCGGTCGGAAACTACATGATCCTTTACAGAGATGTAGAACCCGGCGTTGAAATTATCCGCGTCTTGAATGGAGCCCGCGATTGGCAGGCGCTTATCTAGGGTCAGAACCCTTAAGCCGTTGAGGCGACCGACATGATACTCTCCATCAACTTCGCCAAGATGAACGGGCTGGGCAACCAGATCATCGTTGCCGACATGCGCGGGCAGAAGGTGCGCGTCACGCCTGATGCCGCCGTGGCGCTGAATGCGGATCCGACGACGAAGTTCGACCAGATCATGGCCATTCATGATCCGAAAACCGACGGCACGGACGCTTATATCGAGATTATCAACAGCGATGGTTCCATGGCGCAAGCTTGCGGCAATGGCACGCGATGCGTTGTCCAGGCGCTCAGCGCCGAGACCGGGCGCAACGCTTTCATGTTCGAGACCGTTGCCGGAATTCTTGAGGCAAACGAACATGAGGACGGACTCATTTCGGTTGATATGGGCATGCCGAAGTTTGGCTGGCAGGACATTCCGCTGTCGGAGGAGTTCAGCGACACGCGATATATTGAACTTGAAATCGGGCCGCTTGGCGCACCGATCCTGCATTCGCCGAGCGTGGCCAGCATGGGCAATCCGCATGCGGTGTTCTGGGTTGATCAAGACGTCTGGTCCTATGACCTCGGGCGCTTTGGCCCGCTGCTGGAGAACCACCCGCTGTTTCCCGAGCGGGCGAATATTTCCATTGCTCAAGTCACGTCGCCAGACACCATCATCATGCGCACATGGGAGCGTGGCGCGGGGCTGACGCTGGCCTGCGGTTCTGCGGCTTGCGCCGTAGCCGTCTCGGCGGCGCGGACGCGAAGAGCCAATCGTTCCGTCACCGTAACAGTTCCGGGCGGACCGCTGCATATTGACTGGCGCGAGGATGGCCACGTCATCATGACCGGCCCTGCCGAGTGGGAATTTGCCGGACGGCTGGATCCTGAAACCGGTGCGTTCATGCGGCTTGAAGAAACGGTCAGTGCGGCATGAGCGGGCTGGAAATTCTTACATTCGGCTGCCGCCTCAACACCTACGAGTCCGAGGTCATCCGGCGTGAGGCAAAGGCTGCCGGTCTTGATGCGCTTGATGGCGGCGCGGTGATCGTCAACACGTGCGCGGTGACGGGCGAAGCCGTCCGGCAGGCGAGCCAGGCAATCCGCAAAGCGCGGCGGGACAATCCAAACGCCCGCATCATCGTCACCGGCTGCGCGGCGCAGACTGATCCGCAAAAGTTTGCCGATATGGCGGAGGTTGATCTGGTGCTCGGCAATGAGGAAAAGCTGAAGAGCCATTCCTACCGCGCGCTGCCGGATTTTGGCGTCAATGATTTTGAGAAAGTGTGCGTCAACGATATCATGAGCGTGCGCGAAACCGCCTCGCATATGGTTGATGCGCTGGAGGGCCGCGCGCGGGCCTTCGTACAGGTGCAGAACGGCTGCGACCATCGCTGCACGTTCTGCATCATCCCGTTCGGGCGCGGCAACTCGCGCTCGGTGCCGATGGGCGCAGTGGTCGATCAAATCAAACGGCTATCGGACAATGGATATTTGGAAGTGGTGCTGTCGGGTGTTGATCTGACCTCTTATGGTCCGGATCTGCCGGGCCAGCCTTCGCTCGGGAAACTCGTGCAGACAATCTTGAAGTCCGTTCCGGCGCTGAAACGGTTGCGGCTTTCGTCGATTGATTCCATCGAGGCGGATGAGGCGTTGATTGAGACCATCACCTCGGAACCCCGGCTGATGCCGCATCTGCATCTGTCGCTTCAGTCCGGTGACGACATGATTTTGAAGCGGATGAAGCGCAGGCACAGTCGCGCGGATTCCATCCGGTTTTGCCAAGACATGCGCAGCCGCAGGCCGGAGATGGTGTTCGGCGCAGACATCATCGCCGGATTCCCAACCGAGACAGACACAATGTTTGAAAACTCGCTGCGCATCGTTGATGAGTGCGGGCTAACAAATCTGCACGTGTTTCAATACTCGCCGCGCATGGGAACGCCTGCCGCCAAGATGCCGCAACTTGACCGGGCCTTGATCAAGAGCCGTGCGGCACGGCTGCGCGCTAACGGTAATGAGGCCTATCTGGCGCATCTCAATTCTGTCGCACAAACGCGGCAGAGGGTGCTGATCGAAAAGCCGGGCGTTGGCCGCACAGAAGGCTTCACGCTGGTGCGGCTTGATGGCGGCGAGGCCGGGACAATTGCCGAGGTTGACATTCACGGCCACGACGGCTCCATGCTGACCGGCACTCTAGCGACCCAACAGGCGGCCTGACGCATGGCATTCGGCTTTATCAAGAAGATATTCTCTTTCGGAAGGAAAGACGTTCAGGAAACTGTTGAGGAGGTGCGCGACGACGTCGCCGCACTGGCTGCGCCAACGCCTGAGCGCGAGGCTGTGGGCGAACCAGCGCCGGCGCTTCGAACAGCGGATGAGCTGTTCACCGAAATCATCATACAGCCGGACACTGGGTGGGACTCGCCCGTTCCGGATGTGCCGGACCCGGTACTTGAAACTGTCGGACCGCTTGAGGGCGAAGCGACCGTCGTCGAAATACGGCCAGATGTTGAATCTGAAGCAGACGTGCAGACGGCACAGGAGCCGGAGGAGCCAAAACAGGAGCCAAGAAAAAAGGAATCTGCGCCAGATGCCGCTGCCAAGGCCGGGCAAACTCCGGCGGAAATGACTGCCGAGGCGCGCTCAGATGAGAGCTTCGCGCCTGATGGCGTGTACCAACCGACACCAGAGACGGCAGACAATGGCCTGCCGCATATTGATACACCCGAGCCGCTGGACGAATCTTCAGAGCCCGAGCCCGGCCATCCGCAGCCGATGCCATCAATTGGGGACTCGATTGCCGAGATTTCGGCGGAAGAAACGCCTGTTGAGTTTGCTGAAGAACCAAGCGGCTCCGACGGCGGGTTTGCCGGTGAAGCTGAGCTGGCAGAACCTGATGCCTTGGTTGAGGCTGAACCCGCCGAGCCGGATGCGCCGATTGTGGCTGAGCCGGTTGCCGCTGCCGACATTCCAGTCTCTACCAGCGAGGGCAAGGTCTATATCGGCACTGTTGCAGATGTTCCGCCGCCGCCAGAGCCGGAAGAGAAAATCTCATGGTTCCAGCGGCTGACGCGCGGGCTGTCGCGCTCGTCGAAGGAATTGTCCTCTTCGATCACCGGGATTTTCACGAAACGCAAGCTTGAAGAAGACACGCTGCAGGAACTGGAGGATGTGCTGATCCGCGCCGATCTCGGCATGGAAACGGCGATCCGCATTACTGACGCGCTTTCATCTGGTCGATATGGCAAGGACGTGTCGGACGAAGAGGTGCGCGGCGTGATGCGGGCCGAGATCGAGAAGGTGCTCGCACCTGTCGCCAAACCGCTTGAACTGGACCTTAGCCACAAGCCGCACGTCATTCTTGTGGTTGGTGTCAACGGCACCGGCAAGACCACCACCATCGGCAAGCTGGCGGCAAAGCTGCGCGAGGCGAAGCTCAATGTGTGGCTTGCAGCGGGCGACACATTCCGCGCAGCCGCCATCGAACAATTGCACATCTGGGGTCAGCGCACCGGTTCGCCCGTTGTGTCCAACAAGATCGGCTCGGATGCGGCGGGGCTTGCCTATGATGCGTTTGAAAAGGCCAAGGAATCGGGTGCGGACGTTCTGATTATCGATACGGCCGGGCGCTTGCAAAATCGCACGGAGCTGATGGACGAACTTGCCAAGATCGTGCGTGTTCTTGGAAAGCTCGACCCGGAAGCGCCGCACACCGTGTTGCAGACACTTGATGCGACCACGGGCCAGAATGCCCTTAATCAGGTCGAAATCTTCCGCAATATTGCCGGTGTCAACGGCCTCGTGATGACCAAGCTTGACGGCACGGCGCGCGGCGGCATTCTCGTCGGCATTGCTGCCAAACACAAACTGCCGGTGTATTTCATCGGCGTCGGTGAACAGGTCGCCGATCTTGAACCCTTCTCGGCGAAAGAATTCGCCTCGGCTATTGCTGGAATTGAATGATGAAATTTGAAGAGATGCCCGGCACCAAGGGCGAAAAGGAAATCAATCCACTTCTGAAGCTGGCGCTGGAACTCGGGCCGTTGGTGGTGTTTTTCTTCGCCAAT
>JANPEK010000141.1:0-5587 GCA_031422915.1 Phyllobacteriaceae bacterium
GTGCGGTCAGCGTCACGCTTGCCTGCGCCGCGTGAGTGCCAGACATTGGCACCGATGTGGTGGTGGTAGCCGCCGGTGGACAGGAAAACCGCTTGGCCGCCGTAGTGCGCCACAGTGTCAAAGTTCATTTCCTCGTGCCACCAGCTTTCCGCATCCTTGGCATCGCCGACGCGCAGGTGGACATGACCGATCATGGTGCCTTCCGGCGCGCCTTTCCAGTCATCGGCGGTTGGCTTAAATGTCCCAAGGAGATTGTGGAAGTCGAGCCGTTCGGTCGCCATCCGCACATTCTTGCCATCCCACGCCCAAGCCGAAGGCTGGCGGTCGGCATAGATTTCAATGCCATTGCCTTCCGGATCGGTGAGATAAATCGCTTCGGACACAAGATGATCTGACGCGCCATCAATCTGGGTCTGGTCGTCAATGGCATGCTGCGTCCAGCGGGCAAGATCGCGGCGTTGCGGCAGCAGGAATGCAGTATGGAAAAGCCCCGCTGAGCGCGGATCATCCTCGCGCAATGATTTGGCCTCTTCGATTTCGAGGAACCCATCACCGCCCGTTCCAAGGACGATAACGCCCGGCCTACGGCTGATTTCGGACAGTCCGACCACCGACTTGTAGTAATCGGCAAGCGTCTGCGCATCGCGCGATTTGATGCCGACCTTGCCGACGGAAACCGGCGTCGTTGCGGCAAATGATATGTCCTTGCCAGATACTTCAGCCATCGTGGCCTCCTTTAATTCGTTGTGAAGGACATATCAGGCACTTCACTGTTCAATACAATGCATCAAAATGCCTACATGTCGTTCACAAATATTGAACAACGTTCCGTCTTGCGGTGCGGTTGGCGCGCCGCTATTTGAACTCCATGAAAGTCGCTGACGCAAATATTCTGATTGTGCCCGGATACATGAATTCGGGTGAACACCATTGGCAGAGCCGGTGGGAAAAAAGACTGTCGTCAGCGCAGCGCGTGGAGCAAGACGAATGGACGAAACCAGTGCGTGAAACTTGGGCGGCCAAAGTTGCCGACGCCGTGAACGCGAGTGAAAAGCCACCGCTGATCATCGCGCACTCGCTTGGCATCCCGACGGTGATGAACGCGCTGCCGATGTTCACCCGCAAGGTTGCGGGCGGATTCTTCGTCGCACCGCCCGATGTCTCCGACCCGAAAATCCGCCCGAAACATTTGCTCACATTCGGCCCCTACCCCCGCGACCCGCTGCCGTTTCCCGCCATCGTCGTCGGCAGCCGCAATGATCACTATTGCAAATTTGAAGTGGCCGAAGATTTGGCCGCCAGCTGGGGCGCGCTGTTCGTTGACGGCGGCGAGTCCGGACACCTGAACGCCGAATCAGGGCATGGGCCGTGGCCGGAAGGCACAATGGTGTTCGCAAAGTTTCTTGGCCAACTATGATGGGCAGGTTGCGTTTACCAATCGTTTGCAGTTAACAATTATGGTGAATGAATGATTAAGGGGTGATTCATGAGCCATCGGTCCGCAGTTGTTTCCGCATTTGTCATGCTCGCCGTCGCGTCCGGCACGCCGGTTTCGACCGCACGCGCCGCCGACGTTGAGGCGACTCCCGAACAAATTGAAACCGCAATTGATATCGCATTCGGCGTGGCACTCACATCGAACTACATGTTTCGCGGTATCACCCAATCTGACGACAAGCCGGCATTCCAAGCCTACATGGAAGCGACCTACGGCATTTTTTACGCAGGGGTCTGGGGTTCGACGGTGGATTTCGGCGATGACAACACCGCCGAGATTGATCTGACTGGCGGCATTCGGCCAACTTTTGGAAACCTGTCGCTTGATATCGGTTATGCGCGATACTTTTACACCGCCGATGGCAACTGTTGCGGCGAAGGCTTTATCAAGGCCGAGTATGCCGTGACTGAGGCATTTGCTGTCGGTGGCGAAGTTTTCCACGATTTCGACGCTGAGGCGACCTATCTGCGCGCAAGTTCCTCATATGCCCTGCCACAGGATTTTGAGGTTTCCGGCGGCTTTGGCGGCTACGTGCAGTTCAGCCAACTCGACTGGGACTTGGGCGTGTCCAAGACGTTTGGCGATGTTGCGACGGTTGATGTGCGCTACTTCGGCTACAATGACGATGTGGAAACCACGCACAAGGTGAACGTCACACTCTCGTTGGACACAAGTCTTTCAGCGCTCAGCGGCAACTGAGTCCGGCAGGTTCATTCTGCCTTGGCCTCGCGCACCATCGCATCTGCACCTGACTTGATGTAGCCAGAATCAACACCGATGGCGACAAGCTGATAGCCAAGCCCCGCCAGAAACGCCGCATGTGGCCCATCCATGCCGAATGACGCGGCAAACTTGCCCGCTTTCTTGGCGCGCACGGCGATATCGCGCAAGATGTCCGTCATGCCCTCGTGCCTCGGGTTGACCTGTTCGCCGCCGCTCCAGGCGATAGAAAAGTCGGAAGGCCCGACAAACACACCGTCGATGCCGGGAAGCGCGAGGATATCATCGGCAATAGCCAGCGCTTCCATCGTCTCAATCATCGCAATGGCCAGCGTCTCGCCGTTGGCGGCGCGGAAATAGGCATTCGGGTCTGAGTGGCCATGAAACGCCATCGCCCTGCCCGGCCCCCAAGACCGCTCGCCGACGGGCGGATACTTCATCGAAGCGGCAAAGGCCTTGGCGTCCGCGACGGTGTTGATCATCGGCGCGATGACGGCCTCCGCGCCAAAGTCCAGCGCCCGCGAGGCCATGTCAAACCTGCCGACCGGCACGCGCACAATAGGATGTGCACCATTCTGGATGACCGGACCGATGCATCGCAGCACCGACTCATCCGAATGACCGCCATGCTGCATGTCGAGCGTCACCGCATCAAACGCGCTCGAGGCGACAATCCCGGCTGTAATGGGGTCCGGGATGGACGACCATGCTGTAAACAGCGTTTGACGCGCATGAATCTTTTGCTTCAGGTTCATGGCAAACTCCTTGAAAAGGCGAGACAATCGGGAGAACCAAGACAATCAGCTTTCTGCCCCATTGAAAACAAAAAAACCGCCCGAAGGCGGCTTTTCAGGTAGGTTTGCATGCGAATTCAACTCTTCTGAATTTGGTCAATCGCTTCAGACATCAATTCTATCATCGCGTGGCGGATCTGATGGTCCGACACGGAGGCCGGAAGATCTCCGCGCAGCTTGCGATAGACGTCTTCATCGCCCGCTTCCTCGAAATCCGCCATGACTACTTCCTTGGCATAGGCGTCCGCATCAGCCCCTGATTTGCCGTTCTTTTCGGCAGCCCACAGGCCGACCAGCTTGTTGCGGCGGGCGGTCGCCTTGAACTTGAGTTCTTCATCGTGAGCAAACTTGCTCTCATAGGCGTCTTTGCGTTCGTTCATGTCGGCCATGGTTGATCTCCGGCGGGTTGCTGCAACTGTTCCCACATCATTTAGGCGAGGCCAAGTCAAAGCAAAAGAGGCAAAAACGTCTAATCCGCGCCTCAATTTGCTTGCAAGCGTGTTTGTGTCGTGCAAAAGGCGCGCGCAACACCCGTTGGCAATTGAGGACTCAGCCGGTTTGGTCTAGGACCGGATGGTGCCGCGCTTGCTTTGTTGAAAGTGTGGCCACCTCAGGCCATAAAGTCAGGACACCCGATGAACCGTCGCCGCCGCATCTACGAAGGCAAGGCCAAGATTCTTTACGAAGGCCCCGAGCCGGGCACACTGATCCAGTTTTTCAAGGATGACGCCACCGCCTTCAACAAGAAAAAGCATGAAGTTATCGATGGCAAGGGCGTTATAAACAACCGGATATCCGAGCATATCTTCACCCATCTGAACAAGATAGGCATTCCGACGCACTTCATCCGCCGTCTCAACATGCGTGAGCAGCTGATCAAGGAAGTCGAGATCATCCCGCTCGAGATCGTCGTGCGCAACATTGCCGCCGGATCGCTCTCAAAGCGCCTCGGCATTGATGAAGGCACAGTCCTTCCGCGCTCGATCATCGAGTTTTACTACAAGTCCGATGCGCTCGAAGACCCGATGGTCTCTGAAGAGCACATCACCGCATTCGGCTGGGCCGCCCCGCAGGAAATCGACGATCTGATGGCGCTCGCCATCCGTGTCAACGACTTCCTGTCCGGCCTGTTTGCCGGCATCGGCATCCAGCTGGTCGATTTCAAGATGGAATGCGGCCGCCTGTTTGAAGGCGACATGATGCGCATCGTCGTCGCCGACGAAATCTCGCCGGACTCGTGCCGCCTGTGGGACGCGACAACCAACGAAAAGCTCGACAAAGACCGTTTCCGCCGCGAAATGGGCGGCCTGGTCGAAGCCTATCAGGAAGTCGCCCGGCGCCTCGGCATCCTCAATGAAAACGAAGCCCCGCGCCCCGCTGGGCCGACGTTGGTGAAGTAGAGAAGACTTACTTCTCCCCATGACTTCCATGGGGAGAAGGTGGCGCGAAGCGCCGGATGAGGGGAACAGATCAGCAAACTTTGCGGTCATTTCCCCCTCATTTGCCTGTCGGCATCTTCTCCCCATTGGAGAAATGGGGAGAAGACGGACAACCACAAAACTTGCGGCCTTGCTCCACGGCTTAGGCACAACGAACCAAACGGAACCCCACCATGATCAAGGCCCGCGTCACCGTAACCCTCAAAAACGGCGTCCTCGACCCGCAAGGCAAAGCCATAGAAGGCTCGCTCGGCACGCTGGGTTTTGCAGGCGTCGGCTCGGTTCGTCAGGGCAAAGTGTTCGATGTTGTGCTTGGCCACGATGACAAGGTCCGCGCGGCGGCGGACTTGAAAGCGATGTGCGAGAAGCTTCTGGCGAATATGGTGGTTGAGGATTTCGCGGTGGAGCTAAAATAAACAATCTGAGCGCGAGCAAACGATAGGCAAATTCAGGAAACCCGCCCATGAAATCCGCAGTCGTCCTCCTCCCCGGCCTCAACCGCGACCGCGACATGATCGCTGCGCTGACCAAGATCGGCGGCAAACCGCCAGTCACAGTCTGGCAGACAGACACGAGCATTCCTGATGTCGATCTCATCGTCATCCCCGGCGGTTTTTCCTTTGGCGATTACTTGCGTTGCGGTGCGATCGCAGCGCGCTCGCCTGTCATGCGGGCGGTCAAGGAACAGGCCGACAGGGGCGTGATGGTCATCGGCGTTTGCAACGGTTTCCAGATATTGCTTGAGGCTGGCATGCTGCCGGGCGCGCTGATGCGCAACATCTCGCTGAAATTTGTTTGCCGCGAGATCAAGCTCTCCGTCGCCAATGCCAACACGGCGTTCACAAAAGCGTACCATCCGGGCCAAATCATCCGCTGCCCGGTGGCGCATCATGACGGCAATTATTTCGCCGACGCCGCCACACTGGCAAAGATCGAAGGCAACGGCCAGGTCGTGTTCCGCTATGCCGATGGCACAAACCCGAACGGCTCAATGAACCACATCGCCGGTATTATCAACGAACGCGGCAATGTGCTCGGCCTGATGCCGCATCCGGAAAACCTGATTGAAGCCGCGCATGGCGGCACAGACGGACGCGGCCTTTTTGCATCAGTGCTGGGATTGGCGGCATGAAGCG
>JANPEK010000142.1:0-12243 GCA_031422915.1 Phyllobacteriaceae bacterium
GTGTCGCACAAAACGACCCAGCGCGCGCCGTTTTCATAAGCTGTTTTCGCGCAGGCCAGCGCGTAAACAGGGTTGGCCTTGTAGCCGTCGAAGAAATGTTCGCAGTCGATCAGCGACTCTTTGCCGGTGGCAACTGTCGCCTTCACGCTTTCGGCGATGCTCTCGAGGTTTTCCTCGTTGGTGCAGCCAAGCGCGACGCGGACGTGATAATCCCATGCCTTGGCGACGAGACAGACGGCGTCGGCTGGCGTCTGGAAGATGGCGGCGAGACCGGGATCATTGGCAGCTGAAACCCCTGCCCGCTTGGTCATGCCAAAGGCAGTGAACTTGGCGCGGCCGGTTTGCCGCTCCGAGAAGAACGCCGTGTCCGTCGGGTTTGCACCCGGATAGCCGCCTTCGACATAATCCATGCCGAAATCATCCAAGAGCTTGGCAATCGCCTTCTTGTCCTCAACGGAAAAGTCCACGCCCGGCGTTTGCTGGCCGTCGCGCAAGGTTGTGTCGAAGAGAGTGACGCGTCGTTTGGTCATCAGGATTGTTCCGTCAGTTTCCCGGCATACTTATCGGTGGCATAGATTAACCGGTCGAGAATGCCGGGTTCGGAATAGGCGTGTCCGGCCCCTTCCACCAGAAAAAACTCGGCTTCCGGCCAGCTTTTGTGCAAGGCCCACGCATATTTGGCCGGGCAAGGCATGTCGTAGCGGCCATGGACGATGACGCCGGGGATGTCATGAAGCTTGTGGGCGTCGCGCAGCAATTGGCCTTGTTCCAGCCATCCGTCGTGTACGAAATAATGGTTCTCAATACGCGCAAAGGCGAGCGCGAATTCATTTTCGGCAAAGCTGTCGCTGTAAGCAGGGTTTGGCAGTAGCGTGATCGTCTCGCCCTCCCACAGGCTCCACGCCTTGGCTGCGGCGAGTTGCACCGCGCGGTCGGGATCGACAAGGCGCTTGCGATATGCGGCCATCATGTCGCCGCGCTCGGCTTCGGGTATGGGCGCTACAAAGCGCTCGAACTTGTCGGGGAACATTTCAGAGACGCCGTGCTGATAATACCAAGAAAGCTCCGCGCGGGTCAGCGTGTAGACGCCGCGCACAATCAGCTCGCTCACTTTGTCGGGATGCGTCTCGGCGTAAGTCAGCGCAAGCGTGGAACCCCACGAGCCGCCGAACACCAGCCATTTGTCCACGCCCGCCATGTTGCGCAGGCGCTCGATGTCGGCGACCAGATGCCAGGTGGTGTTGGCGTCAAGGTTTGCATGCGGCGTCGAGCGACCGCAGCCGCGCTGGTCGAACAGCAGGACGTCATAAAGCGCGGGATGGAACAGTTGCCGGTGCTTGGGCGAAATGCCGCCACCCGGCCCGCCATGCAGGAAGACGGCAGGTTTTGCGCCCGGTGTTCCGGATCGCTCCCAGTAGATCTGGTGGCCATCGCCGACATCGAGCATGCCATGCGCATAAGGCTCGATTTCGGGGTAAAGCGTGCGCAGGGTCATGGTTTGTCTCTAACTGGCCGGACTTGGGTGTCATGGTCGGGATGCTGGTGATTAGTGGCGAAGATGGCAGCAAGGCGCGCGCCGCCGTCGGTTTCGGACTGAAAGCTCTCGGTTTCATAAACCGCGACCAGCCGCTTGAACCATGGCAGGCGCGATTCAATGCCGCTTTGCTCGACCGGCATCACCTCTTCGGGATTGTCGAGCGAGCCGAGCGTGACATTGATATGCTTGACGCCTTCGATGGTTTCAAATGTCAGCGGTGTGCCGCACTTGTCGCAGAAACCACGCCGCACCAGATCGGATGAATTGAAGTGGCTGGCGGTTCCGCGCGTCCACTCAAACGTCGACAACGGCGCGTTGGCCAGCGGCATGAAATAATTGCCCGCCGCCTTCTGGCACATTCGGCAATGGCACAAATGCGCGGTTTCAAACTGCACATCCGCCGAATAGCGCACCGCGCCGCATTGGCAACCGCCGGAAAGTCGCTTTGAAGTCATGGGGTTATGTTCCAATTCTCAACTGTGTCGTGGTCGGGATGCTGGCGGCTGGCCATCGACGCGTTGCGGGCGAGGATGGCAGGGTCGGTGCTGACAGGCCGCACCGGCAACGCCGGGATGCCATCAACAAAAGACAATTTGTCTGCCGGGTTCACCTGCAAAACCGGCGCGGCGAGTTCCGGATTGTCGAGCGAACCGATGGAAACTTCCGGAGCACCGCCCCAGTCATAGGTCAGCGGTGTTCCGCACTCGGCGCAGAAGCCGCGCTTGACCTTGTTGGACGAAGCGAATGTCTTGGGTTCGCCGCGCGTCCAGACCAATCCGTTGCCGGTGACGAGAGGGCCGTAAAATCCGCCGAACGCTTTTTGGCACATGCGGCAATGGCAAATCGTGGCGCGACCAAGCGTTTCGATCCTGTATCGCACAGCCCCGCATTGGCAGCCGCCGGTGATCAAATCGCTCATGGCTTTGGCTCCGGCCAATGTTCGGTGTCGTGATCAGGGTGCTGAAAGTTGACGACGGTTGCGAGGAAAGGCGCAGACGCCATGTCTTCTTCGGTGCGCGAGGAAGGCAGCGCATCCAGTGCAGACATGTACGGAAGTTTGCCCTCGGTGCCCCACTGGCGCTCCGGCACGATTGCGGCGGGATCGTCAAACGCGCCGATGGCAAGGCCGATGCCGTCCGGCGCTTCATAGCCGAGCGGCGTGCCGCAAGTTTGGCAGAACAGGCGAAAAGCGTGATTGGATGAAGCGAAGCGCTGCGGCTCACCTCTGGTCCATTCAAGCGCGGCATCGCCCTGCCCGACCAGCGGTGCGTAGAAAGCGCCGAAGGCTTTCTGGCACATGCGGCAATGACAGATCGACGCTTCACCCAGCGTGCCGGTCACGCGAAACCGCACCGCGCCGCATTGGCATCCGCCGGATTTGACCTCTTCGCCCATTGTTTAATCCGGCCTGTGGCAAACGGCTTCGACATTGTTGCCGTCTGGGTCCAGGACAAACGCGCCGTAATAATGCTCGTGATAATGCGGACGAAGACCGGGCGCGCCATTGTCTGTGCCGCCAGCTTTCAGCGCTGCATCATAGAACGCCTGCACCTGCGCGCGGTTTTCGGCGCTGAAGGCATAGTGGCGACCCTTGTCTGCCACACCCTCATGCAGCCAAAACACCGCATGCGAGCGGCCATAGCCAACGACATGTTTGCCGCCGGTGAATTGCAGCGGGACTTCCTTTTGCAGTGAGCCGCCGAGCGAGGCGAAGACCGCGTCGTAGAAGGTTTTAGCTTTGGGGTAGTCGGAGACGGATATGCCCATGTGGTCGATCATTGAAGCGGCCTTTCGTTGGCGGTGATTGTAACATGCTGGCAGACACCGTTGATATCTTTGAGAACATCGTCGTTGGTGAAACGCAGAACGGTCCAACCGGAGGTTTCGAGGAAGGTTGTTCTTGCCAGGTCGTAGCGCATGGCGTTTGGATCATTGTGCTGCGCGCCGTCAAGTTCGACGATGAGCTTGTGTGCTGGACAGGCGAAATCGGTAATGTAGCTGCCGATGGGATATTGGCGGCGGAAGCCGAGGCCCATCAGGCGGTGGGCGCGGACGGCGTTCCAGAGTTTGAGCTCGGCGTCAGTCATCGCCTTGCGCATGGATTTGGCGTTGTTGCGATTGCGCGCAGAGACGAGATCATGCGGCATGGCGGCGTCTCAAATCGGAGAAGTCAGCGCGAGGCGCCCCCCTCTGTCCTGTCGGAGCAAGAAGGGCGAGCCACGGGTCTCGCCCGCCTTCGGCCCCCCGCGAGGGGGGAGATCGGCGCACCGCCGTTCGCTGGCAATTATGAACCGTCGGCGCAATGAACTCACTTTGAAATTTGGCATCGACAATCGCCGCCAGCGATCTCCCCCCTCGCGGGGGAGATGTCCGACAGGACAGAGGGGGGCGCACGGAGTGCAATGTCACCGCTTCACCTCCCAAGTCGTCACCCGCTCGCCAGTCGCCGGGTCTTTGCCGTCCTTCAGCTGAATGCCCTGCGCCAGCAATTCATTGCGGATGCGGTCGGCATTGGCGAAGTCTTTGGCGGCGAGGAAGGCGAGACGCTTCAATATGATTTGGTCGATTGATTGTTGGTCAACCGACGGTTCCAGTTTGCCAGAACCCGCTTCAAAGGTTCCGTGAGCGCTAAACCTAATACTTGCGGTCGCCGAGAATGACGCTGCGATGGTCGGCGCTATTCCTAGGAATTTAATTGAAGCGGACAACTCCTCGTAGCGTCTTGACTTTTTCAGGGCTTGCAAGGCCGAGAAGCACTTCCAAGTGTTGAGGTCATTGAAGAGGGGGTCTATTACTTCCTTCGGAACTGGCACACCTTCCTGACTCTTGTCTTGGCCAAAATCTCGCCAATTCGCCTCCGCCTCCTCCAACCGCCGCACACTGAAATCAATCGGCTCCCGATAATGCGTCATCAGCATGGCTAGCCTGAGCACTTCACCCGGCCACTTCCGCCCGCCGAACTTGTCCGTGTGCAACAACTCATGGATCGTCACAAAATTCCCCTCGCTCTTGGACATCTTCTTGCCCTCGACCTGAAGGAACCCGTTGTGCATCCAGACATTGGCCATCACATCCGTGCCATGGGCGCAGCGGGATTGGGCTATTTCGTTTTCGTGGTGGGGAAAGATGAGGTCCAGCCCGCCGCCGTGGATGTCAAAAGTCTCACCCAAGTGAAACTGCGACATGGCCGAGCATTCGATGTGCCAGCCGGGGCGGCCGAAGATGGATACTTCCGCGCCGTTCTCGCTGAAGGTTGCGGGCCAGCCGGGTTGGTCGGCGGCGGATTCCTTCCACAATACGAAATCGCCCGGATTGCGCTTGTGCGCCTCGACGGCGATCCGCGCGCCGGCTTGCTGGTCTTCGAGCTTGCGGCCCGACAGTTTGCCGTAATCCTTCATCGAGCCGACAGCGAACAAGACTTCCCTGCCCTCATTGCCGCTCGCCACATAGGCATGGCCGCGGTCGATCAGCTGCTGGATGATCTTGATCATCCCCTCGATGTGCTCGGTCGCGCGTGGCTCGAACGTCGGCTCAAGGCAGCCGAGCGCTTTCACGTCCTCATGGAACTGGCTTGCCGTCTTTTCGGTGACATTGCGGATCGCCTCGTTCAGCGGCAGGTTCGGGAAATCGCGCAGGGCGCGGGCGTTGATCTTGTCGTCCACGTCGGTGATGTTGCGAACGTAAGTGACATGATTTTCGCCGTAGACATGGCGCAGAAGCCGGTAGAGAACGTCGAACACGATGACCGGCCGCGCGTTGCCGATGTGGGCGAAATCGTAGACTGTCGGGCCGCAGACATACATGCGCACGTTTGACGGGTCGATGGGTTTGAAATCCACCTTTTCGCGGGTCAGCGTGTTGTATAGCCTTAAGGTCGTCATGCGCAAATCCTGTCGGTCGGTTGCCCGAACCCTTTTTCGCATGATCTTGAGACTATGGACGAAAACGGCCGGGCCAGCTTGGGGCTAGCCAATAATGAGTGTGCCGTCGATACATATTGCGCGCGGGCGCATTACAGTGTCCATGGGCTGACAATGCCGCTTTCGATTGGGCCGGTCAAGCCCTGCTGCCTTGTCTCTGGCCGTGTCTGGCTATAATTTAACCAGACTGCCCAATTTATAGACACTCCGCGACAAGAAACTTTGTCAGCTGGCTGTAAACTTGCCCAGCGCGGCGCGGATTGTGCTATAAATCTGTATGGCAGTGAAAAGTTTGGTCATGTCTTAACAGACCTTGAATATGGCACAAAACCTGCTTTCTTGTCAGGTGGAGCGGACGCGCGGTTCGCTTCCGGCATAGCGGAGACCTTTTTCCATGAAGAAAATCGAAGCCATCATCAAGCCATTCAAGCTCGACGAAGTGAAGGAAGCCCTTCAGGAAGTCGGCCTGCAGGGCATAACGGTGACGGAAGCCAAGGGCTTTGGCCGCCAGAAGGGGCACACCGAACTTTACCGCGGCGCGGAATATGTTGTTGATTTCCTGCCAAAGGTGAAGGTCGAAGTGGTCTTGACCGACGAATATGTCGAGGCCGCCATTGAAGCCATCCGCAAGGCTGCGCAGACGGGGCGCATCGGCGACGGCAAGATTTTCGTCTCCAACATCGAGGAAGTCATCCGCATCCGCACCGGCGAGTCCGGCGCAGACGCGGTCTGATCCGCGCAATCTACCATTTCATTATCAAGCCAAGGGAAAGCAAACATGGCAACGGCAAGTGATATTCTGAAGCAGATCAAGGACAAAGACGTCAAGTTCCTCGACCTCCGCTTCACCGATCCAAAAGGCAAGCTGCATCACGTCACGATGGACGTTGGTCTGGTTGACGAGGACATGTTTACCGACGGCGTGATGTTCGACGGATCGTCCATCTCCGGCTGGAAAGCCATCAATGAATCCGACATGGTTTTGATGCCCGATCCGGCATCCGTTCACATGGACCCGTTCTTTGCCCAGTCAACCATGGTCGTGTTGTGCGATATTCTCGACCCGGTTTCCGGCGAAAAGTATAACCGCGATCCGCGCGGAATTGCCCGTGCTGCCGAAGCCTACATGAAGACGCTTGGCATTGGCGACACGGTCTATGTCGGACCGGAAGCGGAGTTCTTTGTGTTTGACGATGTCAAATTCAAGTGTGACCCGTACAACACCGGGTTCAAGCTCGACTCGTCCGAACTGCCGTCGAACGACGATACTGACTATGAAACCGGCAACCTTGGCCATCGTCCGCGCGTCAAGGGAGGTTACTTCCCGGTTCCGCCGATTGACTCGGTTCAGGACATGCGCTCCGAGATGTTGACTGTTTTGTCCGACATGGGCGTTGTCGTTGAGAAGCATCACCACGAAGTTGCCGCCGCCCAGCACGAGCTTGGCGTCAAGTTCGACTCGCTGTTGCGCAACGCCGACAAGATGCAGCTCTATAAATATGTCGTCCATCAGGTCGCCCATGCTTATGGCAAGACCGCAACCTTCATGCCAAAGCCGATTTTTGGCGACAATGGTTCGGGCATGCATGTGCACTTTTCGATCTGGAAGGGCGGCAAGCCGATGTTCGCGGGCGACCAGTATGCCGGTCTCTCGGAGCTTTGCCTGTATTTCATCGGCGGCGTCATCAAGCATGCCAAGGCGGTCAATGCTTTCACCAACCCGCTGACCAACTCCTACAAGCGTCTGGTCCCAGGCTATGAAGCCCCGGTTCTGCTGGCCTATTCCGCTCGCAACCGGTCGGCCTCCTGCCGCATTCCGTTCGGCCAGGGTCCGAAGTCCAAGCGCGTTGAAGTGCGCTTCCCTGATCCGGGCGCAAACCCGTATCTCGCCTTCGCAGCGCTCCTGATGGCCGGTCTTGACGGCATCAAGAACAAAATCCATCCGGGCCAGCCGATGGACAAGGACCTTTATGACCTGCCGCCGAAGGAACTGAAAAAGATCCCGACGGTCTGCGGCTCGCTGCGCGAAGCTCTGTCGAGCCTCGACAAGGACCGCGCGTTCCTGACCGTTGGCGGCGTATTCGACAATGACATGATCGATAGTTTCATCGAGTTGAAGATGGCCGAAGTGATGCGCTTCGAAATGACGCCGCATCCGGTCGAGTTCGACATGTACTATTCGGTGTAGCAGCCCGCACTGAAACAACAAAACCCCGGTCGCGACACCGGGGTTTTTTGTTGTCCAGAGCGAAACTTGGATGCGCCTTTGGTCAACTCACGGCCAGCAACAAATCCGCAGCCGCCTTCATGTCCTGCCAGCGCGCCGCGCGGCGCGCTTGGGCCTCGCGGTCTTCGCCCCAATGTTCGATGGTCCAGTCTTCATCGAGATGCGCCGCGGCCCACACCACTTCGACAGATGCTTGCCCCTCGGCAATGGCCAGCGCCAGAATGGCTGAGCCGGTCATCGTCGTCATGGCATGAAGGCAGGCAAGCTTCAGCGGTTCGGCATGGGTTTTCAATGCCAGCCCGAATGCATCGACGGATGCTTTCGGCTGTTCGACATGCATCACACCTTCGGCAAGATAAAGGCGCACGCCATGCTTGGCTTTCACCCACTCAAGATAACGGTTCCAGACTTCAGTCTGCCGCTTGACCAGACCTTCCGGTGCTTCGGAACGGTAGCAAAGCATGTCATTGGCGCAGAAGCGCAGGATGTCAGCGAGCACTGCATCTACTTCGCTTGCCACACCGTCAATCGCCGTGTTGGCAAGCCGCGTAAACGGCATCGTCGCCGGGTTGATTTCCTTCTCCTGCGCCTCAAACTCTGCTGCGACCAGCTTTGCCGCGGATTTCATTGGAAAAGCCAGTGTCTTGCGCGCCGGAGTTTTTACCGGCTTGCCATCAAGCACGACGACAAATCCGCCATCCTGCTCCGAAACATCCGCCGCCTTGTAAAACCGCTTCGGCATCGGTGTCAGCATGGCCTTTTGTGCGCGGCGCATCGGGTTCGGATCCATCAGCTTTTCGGCAGCTTCCAGATCACTCAAGATGTCACGCATCGTTGCGCTCCAGCATTTGCGCCAGCTCTTGCGCACTTCCGGCAATTGCATCAGCGCCAGCCGAGCGCAGCATAGCGACACCATTGTAACCCCAGGCAACGCCGATCGCGCCTGCCCCTGCACTTTTGGCCATTTCCATGTCGAAGACAGAATCGCCGACGACAATGCTGTTTCCGGGTTCAAAACCTGCTTCCGCGCAGCATTCCAACACCATCGCCGGATGCGGTTTGGACGGGCAATCATCGGCCGTGCGCACAGTGAGAAAATGCTCGCGCAGACCGTGTTTGTCGAAGAACATCTCCATCCCGCGCCGCGATTTGCCGGTGACGACGCCAAGCACAATGTCTTCCCGTGCACCCAGATCATTGATCAGATCAGCCATGCCAGGAAACAGCGATTGCTCGAAGTCCGGCCTGGAATAGAGCCGGTTAAAATGCTGCTTGTAGCGCGCGGTCATGGTCTCGACCTCGCTGTCCACGCTTCGGGCGAGAAGACGGGCGATGGCCAGATCGAGCGTCAATCCAATGATCGAGCGAGTCGCAGATTGCGCAGGTGCGGGATAGCCGGCCTCAGAGAAGGTTCGCACCATGGAATCATGAATGATGGTGACGCTGTCCAATATCGTTCCATCGCAATCAAACAGCACCAGTTTCCGGTTCATGTCTTGCTCCGCCTGAATGTGCTGTTGACGAGGATCAACCCCGCGACGATCAATGCCAGCCCGCCGGTCAGGCCCTTGGTCAAGGGTTCGCCGAGCAGCAGCCAGCTAAACAGAACGCCAAATACCGGCGATAAAAAGGTGAAGGCGGAAAGCCCGGTCAAAGGATAGCGCGTCATCAGCCAGAACCAGATGACGTAGGTAAAGGCGACGATGAAGAAGGACTGGAACATGAGACTGCCGAACACCAGCCAGTTCATGTTACGGACCAGATCCGTTGAGTAGAAGAGGAACGGTGCAGAGACCAGCGCCGCGCCGAGCAACTGGTAGAGCAACGTCTTCTCCGGCGCAAGCGTGCCGACTTTTGTGGTGCGGATGGCAATCGCCGTTGCAGCCCAGGCAAAGCCGCCGGCGATGCACAACAGATCACCGTACACGGCGGTTGATGAGGGCATGCTGAGCGTATCAAACAACACGACGATGACGCCGACAAATGAAAGTGCGGTTCCCAATATCTTCAGTACTGACGCGCGCTCGCCGAGGAGATAATGCGAACCCAACAGCGTGAACAGCGGCATGGTGTTGGTCATCAAATTGGCACGCGAGGCGCTGGTCAGGTCCAGGCCCCAATAAATCAGGGCAAACTCAACGCCGAACAACAGACCAACCAGAAGCCCGCTCCACAAGGAACCATCGCGCTCAAACACGCGGATGTTTTTGTAGCCACACCAGAGCAACACCGCCCCGCCCGCCAGAACGGCACGCAAAAACGAGAGGAACATGGGATCAAAACCTTCGACCGCGATTTTGCCCGTAACGGCATTCAGGCCCCATGCCGCCGTCAGGAAAATCATGGTGCCGACGGCAAGAAAGTCCAATGATGGCAGGCGTCTGGTCTCCACTGACGCGCTCATTCTGTGGCGCTCGATTCTTCAAATCCGAGAAGATTCCAGGATTGAACCATATGCGGCGGTAGCGGCGCGGTGACATCAATCATGCCGCCGGAGGGATGGGGAATCTGGATGCGGCGGGCGTGAAGATGCAAGCGGTTCTGCATGCCGCCGGGGAAATCCCAATTGCTGTCAGATTCGAAATACTTGGGATCGCCGATGATCGGGCAACCGAGTTGCAGAGTATGAACACGCAGCTGGTGGGTCCGGCCTGTGTGGGGTGTCAGCTCGAGCCAGGTCAATCGCTGACCGGCCGTTTCGATGATACGGTACTCGGTGATGGCATGATCGGCACCTTGTTCACCATGCTTGGCAATGCGCATCCGGTCGCCATCTTCCGTCTGTTCCTTGACCAGCCATGACGACAATTTGCCCTCGTGGCGCGGTGGTGCGCCTTTGACCAGCGCCCAATAGGTCTTGCCGGTTTCGCGGTCGCGGAACATTTTGGTCAGAAACTGCGCCGCGCCGCGCGTGCGCGCAACGACCAGACAGCCGGAAGTATCGCGGTCAATCCGGTGCACGAGGCGCGGCTTTTCGCCTTTCTTGTTGCGCCAGGCTTCCAGCATTTCATCGACATTGCGGACAATGCCCGAGCCGCCCTGCACGGCGAGGCTGGAGGGCTTGTTGAAAACGAATACTTTTTCGTCTTCGTAAAGCAGCATCTGCCGAAGGACGTCGCCGTCTTCCTGGCCGCGGATGGTGTTGCGGGTCAGCGGCCCGTCTTTGGAAACCTGATCGACGGCTAACGGCGGGACCCGGATTGTCTGGCCGACGACAAGGCGCGTTTCGGATTTTGCCCGCCCGCCGTCGATGCGCACTTGGCCGGAGCGCAAAAGCTTTTGCAGCGCGCCGAAGCCGAGGCCCGGATAATGCACCTTGAACCAGCGATCGAGCCGCATTGCGGCCTCGTCCTGTTCGACAATTTTCTGTTCAACGGCAGCCATGACTCAACTTTCAAATTCTTGCTGTGCCGATAGCATCAGGCAAAACTTCTGGCGAGCCACAATCCGGCAAACAGCGCTGCAATTGAGAGTATGACGCTCAAAGCCGCATAGGCAAATGCCCACGCCAATTCCCCGCGTTCAAAGAGTGAAGCGAAATCGAGGGAAAAGGCTGAAAATGTGGTGAAGCCGCCAAGAATGCCTGTTGCCACGAACAGGCGCAATTCCTGTGATCCGCCGAATTTGCGCGCCAGCAATTCGATGAACAAGCCCATGGCGAGAGAACCTGCGATGTTGATTCCCATTGTTCCCCACGGAAAATCGGGGCCGAACGCGCGCAGCGCTGCAAGGTTGGACAGATGCCGAAGCGCCGCGCCAATGCCGCCGCCGATGGCCACGATAAGAAATTGGTTCATGGGCGCGGGATACCGCAAATGCGGACAAGCGGAAAGGGTCGTGCGGGGAGATGCGTTTTGCACCTGCTTTTCTATGGCACTGCCAACGGCTTCCGCCTACGCCAAGGCTACGGCGTGACAGGTCGGGTTCTGGATTTAGGCCAAGTCTGTGTCGTCGGGACAAGCCCGGTCCTTGGCTAACGTGCTGTGTATGACGAAATTTGGGTAAGCGGACAAGCAACCCCGTTGCCGCTTGTCAAAATCACCACCACATTTTCGTCTTTCCGGGGCCGCGAAGCGGAACCCGGAATCCAGAGATGGCAAGGTGCGGAGTTGGGCTCGATATGCGTTTTGGCAGGTTCTGAAATGCCAAGAGATCATTGGTTTGACAGTCTTTCACGTCCGACCTGGAGCGGTAATTACAACGGCCACGACTCTGGATTCCGGGCTCCGCTGCGCGGCCCCGGAATGACGACGGATATGGTTTTTTTATAATAATTACAATCACTTGCCAAGTTCGGAGACGGTTGCCTTTCAGAGCCAACTGTCCCCGGGTTTCCACCTGAACGCCTCGACGGCGAAATAGTGGACGTCTTTCAGCACCGCATCGACCGGGTGGATATCTTTGCGCCGGTATCCCGGCGGTGGTCCGGGGCGGAAGGGGCTGATGCGGGTTGGTTTGTAAGGGGCTTTGGATGCCAGAAACATGTCACGCTGCGCGCGCCATCTTGCCAAGCGGCGGGCTTGGCGGGGCAAGTCGTTGAGCGCGTGACGCATGGCGCG
>JANPEK010000143.1:0-12493 GCA_031422915.1 Phyllobacteriaceae bacterium
TTTTGCCGGAAAAGGCCCCTTATTCGGCAAAATATGCAAGGAGAATCTCAACTTTGGCTAATTTTGGCGCTTCACACGGCGAAAACGGCTCTCTGCCGAGGAATTTCCGCTTTTCGGGCTCAGTTATAGAGTTTCAATGACAGGCGCAGCGATTGCGGCAGCGGGTTCCAAACGCCGGTGCGCAATCCGGCGACACGCAGCATCTGCGCGGTCCATGTATTGCAGCCGAGCAGCGCGTTGAAATAGCCGTTGGCTTCATAGAAATCATCGAACTCGCCGTAGAATTTTCCGGCGATCAGAATTGGAGCGTCGTTGATGCCTTTCGTGAACGATGCACGAATTTCCTTTTGTAACGAGGCAAGCCCCGCAGCAGAAATTGTCAGCTGGGTCACAGACGGGTTGTCGCGAACAATCTCGCCGAGTGGTTCGACGTGCAACGTAGCCACGTCGAGTGTCAGCCCTTTGAGAAGCGGGATCGCCTTCAGGTCGCTCCAATTGGGCGTTTCGATGTAAAACGCCCTTCCGCCCCGGCCAAAGGAAATGTAGCGGACATTGCTGTTGTCGAACCACTTCGCACCGTTTCCGGCTTTCAGAAATGCGAATTCGGCGCGTGCGGCATCGTCGAACGGGATGATGATGTCAGAGTGGATCGGGTTGGCTGCGACGAAGATTTCCACGCTGTCGCTTGTCCCCGCTTCAACGGGAAAAAGCGGGCGCGGCACGAAGGCTGAGATGATGGCGAATGCGCCAAGCGCCAGCGCACTGAGCGCGACCCGGCGCAGCCATCGTCCGGCGGCTGTGCGCAAGCTCAATGCAAAATCTGGCTCAGGAACATCTTCGTGCGCTCATGCTGCGGGTTCTTGAAGAACTCGAGCGGTGCGTTCTGCTCAACGATCTGGCCACGGTCCATGAAGATCACACGGTCGGCGACCTGACGGGCAAAACCCATTTCGTGGGTGACGCAGATCATGGTCATGCCTTCTTCGGCCAGCGACACCATGGTTTCCAAGACTTCCTTGATCATTTCCGGATCAAGCGCCGATGTCGGCTCATCAAAAAGCATGACGCGCGGGTTCATGCACAGCGAGCGGGCAATGGCGACACGCTGCTGCTGGCCGCCGGAAAGCTGGCCCGGATATTTGTTGGCTTGTTCGGGGATCTTGACCTTTTCGAGATAGTGCATCGCAACCTCGTCGGCCTTTTTCTTCGGCATCTTGCGCACCCAGATCGGGGCCAGCGTGCAGTTTTGAAGAATGGTAAGATGCGGGAACAGGTTGAAATGCTGGAACACCATGCCGACCTCGCGGCGCACTTCGTCGATCTTTTTCAGGTCATTGGTCAGCTCAATGCCGTCAACAATGATCTGGCCCTTCTGGTGCTCTTCCAGCCGGTTGATGCAGCGGATCATCGTCGATTTGCCGGAACCGGACGGGCCGCAGACGACGATGCGCTCGCCCTTTTCGACGTTCAGATTGATGTCCTTGAGGACATGAAATTCGCCATACCATTTGTGCACACCGATCATCTGGACGGCGGCGGCGGTGGATGTGGAAACTGCAAGTTCAGCCATGTTTATCTCCTAACGCTTGTGACCGGTTTCCAGCTGCCGTTCCATGAATTGCGAATAACGCGACATGGAGAAACAGAAGAACCAGAAAATGAAGGCCGCGAAAATGAGGCCGGATTTCGGGGTGGATGGCGACGCCCAGTTGGCGTCGGAGAAGTTCTGGCGGACAATGCCGAGCAAGTCGAACATGCCGATGATGTAGACAAGGCTGGTGTCCTTGAACAGCGAGATGAACGAGTTGACGATCGACGGGATCACCAGCTTCAGCGCCTGTGGCATGACGATGAGGCCCATCTTCTGCCAATAGCCAAGGCCGAGCGAATCCGCACCCTCATACTGGCCTTTCGGAATCGCCTGAAGTCCGCCCCGGATCACTTCCGCCATGTAGGCGGATGAGAACAGGGCAACGCCGACCAGCGCGCGCATCAGCTTGTCAAAGGTCGTACCGGGCGGCAGGAACAGCGGCAGCATGACGGAAGCCATGAACAGCACGGTGACCAGCGGCACCCCGCGCACGGCCTCAATGAACACCACCGACAGAAACTTGACCACCGGCAGCTTCGAGCGTCGTCCGAGTGCGAGCAAAATGCCAAGCGGCAATGACACGGTGATGCCGACGAAGGATATGACCATCGTCACCAGCAAGCCGCCCCAAAGCTGCGTTTCGATATCCGCCAGACCGAACATGCCGCCGCGCAGCAGGATGTAGGCGACAATCGGGAACACAATGAACAGCACGGCCGCATTCAGCGCCTTGTAGGGCACTTTCGGCATGGCGAGCGGGATCAGCGTTGCGGCAAATATCACCGCTGTCAGCCACACCCGCCAGCGTTCTGCATCGGGATAGCGGCCGACCATGAACTGCTCAAACTTTGCGCCGACAAAAGCCCAACAAGCGCCGGACCAGCCTTCCGGCTGAATGCCGCCCTGCGCCGCTGTGGTGCAGAAGGTGCGGTCAGTGCCGGTCCATTGTGCATCGATGAACAACCAGCGGAAAATTGGCGGCAGCAGCCAGGCGAGGATGAGGAAGGCGAAAATCGACAGCACGCTGTCGGTGACGCTGGCAAACAGGTTTTTGCGCGCCCAGCCGACAATGCCGGTTTCCTTGAAGGGCGGCGGCAGCGAGGGCTCTTCTGACGTGCGCACATAGCCGTTGGTCATGGTGTTCATGTCAGCGCTCCACCAAGGCCATTTTGGCGTTGAACCAGTTCATGAATGCGGAGGTGAGGATGCTGATGCCAAGGTAAACTATCATCCAGATCGCGACGATTTCGACCGCCTGACCGGTCTGGTTCAGGATTGTTCCGCCGACGGCGACAAGGTCCGGATAGCCGATGGCAATGGCGAGGGACGAGTTTTTGGTGAGGTTGAGAAACTGGCTCGTGAGCGGCGGAATGATGATGCGCATGGCCTGAGGAATGACCACTAGCCGAAGCAAATGCGTACGTGACAGGCCAACGGCCTGCGAGGCTTCGGTTTGGCCCTTGGCAACACCCACAATGCCGGAGCGCACAATTTCTGCGATGTAGGATGCCGTATAAACGGACAGCGCGAGATAGAGCGAGAGGAACTCCGGCTTGACCTGCATGCCGCCCGACAGATTGAACGTCGAGAGTTTCGGCACTTCGACCGTTACTGGCATCTTGGCAAGGAAGAAGGCCAGCAGCGGCAAGCCAATTATCAGCCCCAGCGACGTCCAGAACACCGGAAACTGCTGCCCGGTATCCTGTTGTCGCTTGCGCGACCAATGGGCGACGAACCCTGCAATGATGATCGCCGTTGCCAATCCGATAAGAATGAGGCCGCTGCCTTCGCTCCAGATCAGGCGCGGCATGAACAGGCCGCGGCTGTTGAGAAAGCTGCTCAGCGGCATCGCAATCGATTCTTTGGGCTGCGGCAGCACGGAAAGGACGCCGAAATACCAGAAGAAAATTTGCAACAGCGGCGGAATGTTGCGGAAGATTTCGACGTAGACGGTGGCAAGGCTGCGCACGAGCCAGTTGCCCGACAGTCTGCCGATGCCAACGATAAAGCCGAGGATCAGCGCCGTGACGATGCCGACTGCGGAAATGATGATGGTGTTGAGAATGCCGACGTATAGCGCCCTGAGATAGGTAGAGTCGCTGTCATAGGCGATTGGCACTTGCGCGATGTCAAAACCCGCCCGGCCATTGAGGAAGCCGAAACCGGAGGCGATGCTGGAGCGTTTGAGGTTTTCCGCCGTGTTGCCGATGATCCAAACGACGAGAACGACGAGCAACAGGGCCAGCACGGCTTGCGATACAATACCGCGGACCTTGGGGTCGTAAAGCAGTGCGGACAGTCTGGATGTCCTGCCTTGCGACATATCGCTGACAGCCATGAGCCGCTCCCATCAAACCGGTTTCAAAGACTTATGTCCGGCGGCAGCGAGCATGCGCGCCGCCGGATCGTCACGGATTGATATCAGCGGACCGGCGGTGCGTATTGCAGGCCACCTTTCGACCACAGCGCATTGACGCCGCGGGCGATCTTCAGCGGAGAACCGGCACCAACGTTGCGGTCAAAGCTTTCGCCGTAATTGCCGACGGCCTTGACTATGTTGTAGGCCCAATCATTGCCAAGACCCAGATCGGTGCCGATCTTGGTATCAGCTTCCTTGCCGAGGAAGCGCAGGATGTCCGGGTTGGTCGATGCGCTCATTTCTTCAAGATTTGCCTGTGTTATGCCGAATTCCTCGGCATTCAGCATGGCGTTAAACGTCCACTTGACGACATCAAACCACTGGTCATCGCCCTGACGCACGGCTGGTCCAAGCGGCTCCTTGGAAATGATTTCTGGCAACACGACATGATCATCCGGCGCGGCAAGCGCGAGGCGTGTGGCGTAAAGGCCGGACTGATCGGTGGTCAGAACATCGCAACGACCGGAATCATAGGCAGCGTTCACTTCTTCGTTCTTTTCGAACACGACCGGCGAATATTCCATTTTGTTGGCTTTGAAATAGTCAGCAAGGTTCAATTCGGTGGTCGTGCCGGCCTGTACGCAGACTGATGCACCAGAAAGCTGCAGCGCGGAATTGACGCCGGAGATTTTCTTGGAGTTGATCATGAAGCCTTGGCCATCATAGTAGTTGACGCCCGCGAAATTGAGACCAAGCGCGGTGTCGCGGTTGATGGTCCAAGTGGTGTTGCGTGCCAGAAGATCGACTTCGCCGGACTGAAGTGCGGTGAAACGCTCTTTGGCAGATAGCGGCGTGAACTTTACTTTCGTGCCGTCGCCAAACACGGCAGCGGCGACAGCTCGGCAGAAATCAACATCAAGGCCGGTCCATTCGCCCTTGTCATCGGGAGCAGAGAAGCCGGCAAGGCCGACGTTCACGCCGCATTGCACAAATCCTTTGGTCTTGACGTCATCAAGCGTGGCGGCTCCCGCAGCAGATGCGAAGGCAAAAAATGCCGAGCCGAGAAGCGCGATTTTGAGTTGGTTTTTCATTGGTGTCCTACCTCTGGTTTACCCGTTCAATATTATTGGCGGTCCGCTGCATTCGCGCGCCCGCTGTTCGCAATGCCGCCGTTCACTTTTCGGGATGGCAGACATCATGAACGCTTATCGAATGTTATTCCGCAGGGTTGGTCAAGTGCGTATTGTCCAATCAACGGGGGACATTTCGAGCGATTTTTGCCTGATTTGGTGAAATGCGCGAAAAATCAGCATGCCGAATCGCAAATGTGCAGGCAGGTGGCGCATTCCAGTCGAAGTTTAGCGAATTCTGGGGAGTGTGACGTCTTTTGTCAAACCAAACACCACCTGCCTTTTTCCGAGCCACCGCGAAAAGCACAGCCCAAAAAGCATGCCGATGGCAAAGCCGGTGACCACGTCGGACGGATAGTGTGCCTTAGCTGCGATGCGGGTTGCGGCAAGGATGAAGCCCACTGGCAAGATCAGCCAACGCAATTTCGGGAACCACAGCATGAATGCCAACGTCACGGCACCCATGGTTGTCGCATGGCCGGACGGCATGCTGGCAAAGTCGTAGCCAACGGACAAAGGCTCGAAATGCACCGCCCCGAATTGCTCGAGCAGTTTGGGACGTGCGCGGCCGATCGGGATTTTGATCAGGTTGACAAGAATTCCAGACCCCGCAACGGACCCAAACAAGAATGCAGACTGGCCGTAAAGCCGAAGCAGCCGCGCCTTGGCTTTCTGGCGGTACGCTGACCAGTCAAGTAACGCTGTGATGAGGAACAGCAAAGCGGCAGGTATCAGATAGCGGTCAGATTTGCCGACGTTGGTGATCGCGGTCATGATCTCAAAAATTTGCCAGTCAGACGCGATCACCGCCCGCAGCGCCTTTTCGTCAGCCATCAGCATCAAGACGGCGGCAACTGCCGCCGCTGACAGCGCAAACACGGTCATCGGACGTGTCCAGACGCTGGCTTCCAAATGCAACGGTGCTTTTTCCAATTCCGCGCGGGCGCGCGCAATTGACGATGTGATGGGCCAGAATTTTCTTGGCGTATCTTGACCGGAGGGCATTTCAAACATGTCCAAAATTCAATACCAGTCTTCCCTTCAAGGATGCCGGCATGTTTGGCAAGCGAGGCTTTATGGCGACGACCGAGAAATCAACACTGGGCATCAACACACGCCTTGCGCATGACGGCTACAATCCGCGCGACTATCACGGCTTCGTTAACCCGCCAGTGGTCCACGCCTCGACCGTGCTGTTTCCAGATGCAGCGACGATGGAAGGCCGGAACCAGAAATACACCTACGGCACGCGCGGCACGACGACGACCACAGCGTTGGAAGAGGCGATCAATCTGCTCGAAGGCTCAGCCGACACGATCCTTGTGCCATCCGGACTCGCCGCTGTCACGGTGCCCTTGCTGTCGTTCCTCTCAGCAGGCGATCATTTGCTGATTGTCGATTCGGTCTACCATCCGACGCGCCGTTTTGCCGACACGATGCTGAAACGGCTTGGTATTGATGTCGAATACTATCCGCCGGATCTAGGCGCCAGCATCGCGTCATGGATGAAGCCGAACACGACAGTGGTGTTCACTGAATCGCCCGGCTCCAACACGTTTGAAATGCAGGACATTCCGGCCATCGCTAAAGCGGCACATGCGGGCGGCGCGATTGTCATGATGGACAACACCTGGGCAACGCCGTTGTTTTTCAAGCCTTTGGACCATGGCGTTGATATTTCGATTCATGCGGCGACAAAATATCCGTCCGGCCATTCGGATGTTTTGATGGGCACGGTTTCGGCAAACGAGCGCTGCGCGCACCAACTGCGCGAGAGTTTCATCACTCTCGGCACATGCGTCGGGCCGGACGATGCCTACCAGATACTGCGCGGCTTGCGCACCATGGGCATCCGCCTTGAGCGGCATCAGCAGACGACACTTGCGCTGGCTGAATGGCTGGAAACCGATAGCCGCGTCGCCCGCGTCCTGCACCCTGCCCTGCCGTCTTTCCCCGGTCATGACCTGTGGAAGCGCGATTTCTGCGGTTCTTCCGGCATTTTCTCGATTGTGCTGAACGGCGGAGGCAAAAAGGAAGCGCATGCGTTCCTCGACGCGCTCAAGATCTTCGGCCTTGGCTATTCCTGGGGCGGCTATGAGAGCCTCGCCATCCACGTCTGGCTCGGCGACCGCGTGCACTCCAAGGGACCAAGTGAAGGGCCGGTTATCCGGCTTCAGATCGGGCTGGAGGATGCGGTGGATTTGCGGGCGGATATCGAGCGCGGGTTGAGGGCGGCATTCATCTGAACCATCATTTGGACTGAAGGAACACCGAAAGTCTTTCCAAGTCAGCACGCAGTAGCGCGGGAGCCAAGATTGTCTCGTCTGCCAGTTCAAGCACCCGGCTGAAGTCGATTGCACTGCCATATGAATTTCGTTCACGGTGCCGGAAAGCACGCAATGTGTCGATTGTTTCCGCAGATTTAGCAGACAGAACTGCTGGCCGGGTGTCTCCGAACGGGTGGCTCATTCGCAATATGAGCAACCGATGCCATGAGCCGGTCTTTTCGATGGGATACTTGTCAATCTGCTTTGAAACAAGCACCAGAATTCGCTCGCAACCGCCGTAAATTTTCTCAACAGCCGACGCCACTCCCTGCACCGCCAGCCAACCCATTGTGTCGGTAAACATGTCAGGCCTGTTTCTTATCAACGCCAAAGCGTCTACGAGCTTGCCGGTCTCAATCTCGAGGTCTGCCAATTCGTTTGACGCATCTATCAGCCGCTCATGCATGCACTCGCTCCGACAACTCGGCCAGCGTCAGCACTGTGTTTTCCATGCGACTAAGGATACGATGCGGGAGCTCTTCACGATAGGCGACATCAAAGTGAATTTCGTCCATCAAATCTTCGACCTGTGACTCAATCTTGTATTTGAGATGCCTCGGGCATGATGTCACCAGAAAGTCCACATCCGAGCCCGGCCCGTACTTGCCAGCAGCCAGCGAGCCTGTCACCACGGCATCGACGCCGCGTTTCTTCAGGGCTTCGAGAACCTCAGCAGCCCGCAGAAGTGCGGTCCTTTCGTTGCTGGTGTTCAGTATTTTCGCTGTTGATGTCACAAGACCACCTCAAAGCCGGAGCATGAATGATATAGGTGACGTGATAAAAATACAAACTGCGCTGGAACAATGCGCATTTGCGCGCGCGACATTGGTGTGGTTGAGATTTGGCGATCCCAGCAGGGCTCGAACCTGCGACCTAGTGCTTAGAAGGCACTTGCTCTATCCAGCTGAGCTATGGGACCGAAATTTCACTCAGTTAGTCCAATCCTGCGGCAATCTGATGCGCTTTTCTGCGCTTCCGGTGCTCACGTGCAGAAGCACGCTCCGCTCCGGTTCTCGAAAAACACACCAGCTTGCTCGCAGGATTGAACTACTTGAATGAAATTTGGCGTCAAGTTCAAAGCGGTTGAAACGCCTCAATGCGTCCAGGGCTGCTTTCTGTCGAACTTGAAATTGTCTGAATAAGACACGCGGCGGCGTTTGGGTTCGTGCAGCTGTTCGAGAATGTAGGCGATGCCGTGCTTGGTGGCGTAGGCGACTGCCTCGTCGCTTGAGTCAAATGTCAGCCTTACCTGGCTCATCATGTCCGAGGACGACGTGTAGCCCATCAGCGGCTCGACGCCCCGTGCCGCTATTGCGTCGTGCTCCAGCAGCCAGACACCGGTCTTGCCCTTGCCGGACTGCGTGGCTGTCTTTGCTGGGCTGTAAATGCGTGCCGACATGTCTGCCTCATTGGTCCCACGGGTCCCACATTTTGCTGATGGTCGGAGCGAGAGGATTCGAACCTCCGACCCTCTGGTCCCAAACCAGATGCGCTACCAGGCTGCGCTACGCTCCGTGATGCCAACCAGCAAACCGCGCTCCGGATACACGGCTTCCTGTCTTGCTGCAACGGTAAAGGTGAAACTCGTTAAAGATCAAGCGTCTTTTGGCCGAGATCCATTTCCGTCAGTACCGACGACGCCAGTTGCCGCGTTACGCGCACCTGTTGTTCGAGCGCGGCGCGGTCGATGCGGGCGACGATGTCTTGCGCGGTGGCCAGCGAGCGCTCAATCCGGCTGACGAGAAAGCGGACGACGGTCGAATCATTGACGATCTGCCGGTCGGCAAAGAGCTTGGTGATGACGCCCGACAGCAGATCATCGTCCGGTTCGGAAATTTCCACCATTGGCGCGGATTTGATGCGCGACATCAGATCGGCAAGCGTCACCGGCCATTGCGACGGCCAGCGGCGGGAGGTTATCAGCAGGTGTTTGCCGGTCTCGCGCGTGGCGTTGATCAAATGGAAGAGCGCGTTCTCGTCAATGGCGCGATCACCGATGTCGTCAATCAGGACATTGGCACCGGCCTTTGCCGCCGATTCAATTGCGCCCGGTTCGGCGGCATCCATGACAAGCGCCCCGGCCTTTGCGGCCCATATCGACGCCAAATGTGATTTCCCTGAACCATGCGGCCCGGCCAGCACCATGAAATTGGCCTGCCATTGCGGCCATTGGTCGATCAGGGCAACCGCCGCTGCATTGGACGGGGTGACAATGAGTTCGTCACGCGAAAAGCCCGGCGCGCGGCCAAGGTCAAGCGGCAGCTGCCTCGGCCTTTCGGGCGGCAGAGGGTTGGTCACCCGCCCTGTCCTTCATGGCCACGATAAAGCGGCGAGGACACATAGCGGCCGATGACAAAGCGCACCAACACGCCAATGGCCGCCGAAGCCGGCACTGCAACCAAAAGCCCGACAAAACCGAACAATGACCCAAACGCAAACAGCGCAAACATCAACCATACCGGGTGCAGCCCGATGCTTTCTCCAACAAGCTTGGGCGACAATATGTTGCCTTCGATAAATTGGCCGATGGCGAAGACGCCGACAACTGCCAACAGCATGATCCAGTCGGGCCAGAATTGAACGAGCGCGACGATCAACGCCAACACCAGCCCGATCACCCCCCCGACATAGGGGATGAAAGATATGAGGCCCGCGAACATTCCAATCAGCAGACCAAAATTCAAGCCAGTCGCGATCAATCCGCCGGCATAAATAATGCCCAAAATGATGCAGACCGTTCCCTGCCCGCGAATGAAGCCGGCAATCGCCGCATCAATGTCACTGGCGATGATGCGGACTGTATCCACATGATCGCGCGGCACCCACGAGTCAACCTTCGCGACCATTCGGTCCCAATCCAGCAACGTGTAGAATGCGACGACGGGCGTGACCACGAACAGTGAGGCGACGTTGACGACCGTCCCAACTGACGTCCACAGCGATGTCAGAAGCGTCGATCCCAGCGTTGTCGCCTGACCAAGAATGGTTCCTATGTTTCGCTGGATGGATGCGGCGTCGATGCCGAAACTGTCATGCAGCCATTTCAGATTTTCATCCGTCGCCAAGGCCTGGATGCGGGCAATATAGGTCGGGAGATTGGCACCGAAGTCGGACAGCTGCGACATCAGGATCGGGGCGACGATGACGATGAACAGGATCAACACGAAAATGAATGTCAGCAATATGGCCAGCGTTGCCAGCAACCGCGACAGGCCGAGGGTCTCCAGCCGGTCGGCCACGGGATCAAGGAAATAGGCCAGCGTCATGCCGACGACGAACGGCAGCAACACACCCGAAAACACATAAAGCAGCAGACTGAAGACCGCCAAAGCGCCGAACCAGAACAGCGCTTGCCGGGTGAGTTCGCGCCGCGCAATATCCTCCTCACGGATCAGCGCGGCTTCCGCGAACACTGCCGCTGGAAGCGCCGCCTTCAATGCTGCGTCAGTTTTTGCCGGTTTCTTGACCATCATCCGCCATGTGTTTGAGCCAGGTCACGAGATAGGCCGCAGTGGAGGCTGCGGTCAAGAGAGCAACCAGCCCGACAAGGAGTCCGACCTCCGTGACGATCTCGAAATCAAAACCATGATTGGCCAGCACCAGCGCCGCCAACGCGATCTGCGTCGCCGTGTTGGCCTTTGACACAAACAGCGGGTGCATTTTAACCGGATTGCCCATGACAGCCGAAAGCATGACCGCGCTGACGATTAATCCATCGCGGAACACCACCATCGCAACCAGCCAAATCGGCAGCATTTCCTGGTACGCAAGCACGATAAACACCGACACAAGCAGGAGCTTGTCAGCCACAGGATCAAGATAAGCACCAAGCTCGGATTTCATGTCGTAGCGGCGCGCGATGTAACCATCGACACCATCAGAAACTCCGGCAGTTACGAAGCCCAGCAGCGCGGTGAGTTCGTGCCCGGTCAGCATCGCCCAAATGACGAATGGCACCAGAAGCAGCCGCAGAATGGTGATGTAGTTCGGTATCGTCATGCGTGCCGCCCCAAGTGGAGTGCTGATGTAAGCGGTCGGCTGCGAATTCCAAGCCGGTGCGACGCAAATTGTTGTGCAGCCTGCCTTTCAAACGCACCGGGTCTGTGGCCAAACCTTGCACATCCCGTTCTGCCATGCCATTGCGGCGCCATCCACGGGAATCCCTGCCATGACGCTTCCAAACGGTCTGACCTACCGCGACGCCGGGGTCGACATTGACGAAGGCAATCTGCTGGTCGAGAAGATCAAGCCCGCCGTGCGCTCGACGCGCCGCCCGGGTGCGGATGGGGAAATCGGCGGCTTTGGCGGGCTGTTTGATCTTAAAGCGGCAGGCTTCACTGACCCTGTGCTGGTGGCGGCCAATGATGGTGTCGGCACCAAGCTGAAGCTGGCGATTGACGCAAACCGCCACGACACGGTCGGCATTGATCTGGTCGCCATGTGTGTCAATGATCTGGTTGTGCAAGGCGCGGAGCCGCTGTTCTTCCTCGATTATTTCGCCACCGGCAAACTGAATTCCGACCAGGGCGCGGCCATCATCAGTGGCATCGCGGAAGGCTGCCGTCAGGCGGGCTGCGCGCTGATCGGCGGTGAGACGGCGGAAATGCCGGGCATGTACAGCGATGGCGACTATGATCTTGCCGGATTTGCCGTCGGCGCGGCAGAGCGCAGCCAGTTGCTGCCGTCGAAGGACATTCAGCCCGGCGACGTTCTGCTTGGCCTCGCCTCCTCCGGTGTCCATTCCAACGGCTTCTCGCTGGTGCGCCGCATTGTCGAGCGGTCGGGCCTCGGGCTGGATGCACCTGCGCCATTTTCCGACGGTGTCACGCTTGGCGAGGCCCTGCTCATGCCGACGCGCATCTATGTGAAGCCACTGCTTACTACCATCCGCGAGACCGGTGCGATCAAGGCGCTCGCTCACATCACCGGCGGCGGGTTTCCGGACAATATCCCGCGCGTCCTGCCGGACAGTTGCTCGGCGGAAATCGACCTGTCGTCCATCAAGGTTCCCGCCGTTTTCTCATGGCTCGCGTCCACCGGCGGCGTGGCGCGCAATGAAATGCTGCGCACGTTCAACTGCGGTGTT